>JAPOYW010000700.1:0-16136 GCA_026706425.1 Gammaproteobacteria bacterium | reverse complement strand
CTGGGAGACGGGGGAGGAGGCGACCGGCCCCTACATCAAGCCGAGGAACTTGAAGGACGGCAAGCTGCCGCAGCAGGCCAAGCACAAGGCGGCGGTGACCCTGGCCCACGACCTCGATGTCGTGGGTGTCGACGGGCAGGTGCAACTGCTCGGCACGTGGAGCTACACCGGCGACCGCTACGCGCTGGTCCAGAACGCCGAGTCCAACCGCATGCCCGCCTACGACCGGCTCGACCTGCGCGCCGCCTGGACCTCCGTCAACGAGCAATGGTCGGCGACGCTGTACGTGCAGAACGCCTTGGACGAAATAGGTTTCGTCGAATACGTGCCCGGGTTTCGTCCCGACTGGGCGTTCAACGCCCAGGAGGGATTTGCCCAAGGCGTGCTGACCGAACCTCGCCAGGTCGGCTTGCAGGTACGCTGGCGACCGCAACTGTAGGGCGAAGAAACCATAGATAGTCGAAGCCCCCGCCATTGGCGGGGGCTTTGTTTGCGTTGACCGACTTGACCGAAATGACCAGCCCCCAGGCGCTTGCTAGGGCACTCGCCGATCCGACCCAGACCCCTGACCTGGGCCTCAAACGCATGGGCCGCATCGCCTGGAAGGCGCTGCCGTTCATGCGGCCCATGATGTGGCACATCATCGTGATCCTGTCCCTCGGCTTTGCGATGGGTGCAGTGGCCGCGTTCGCGACGACGCTCGGCATGGACCTATTCACAAACAAGGTGCTGATCGGGGACAAGATCCAGCCCATGCAGGCGTTTCTCTTGGGCCTCGACGACAGCTACGTCGTCGAGGCCGTTGATTTGGAGGGTGCAGCTGCGGACGCGGGATTGACCGATGACCAGCGTAGGACCGTCCGCACCCGAATGCTGGTCTGGTTCATTGCCATGGGCGCATTCGACCTGCTGCTCGGCACGGTGCTGCGCTACTACGGCGCTTGGGTATGGCAGAACGTCAGCCAGTATCTCCGGGTCACGATGATCGAGCGTCTGGAGCACCTGTCGCTGCGCTTCCACAGCGACTCGCGTTCCGGCGATGCGATCTACCGGATCATCCAGGACAGCGCGCAGATCGTGAACCTGCTGCGCGAGGCCATCATCAGTCCCATCACGATGGTCTACGCGCTAGTCATTGCGCTGACCTTCATCACCGCCTTCGACGCGCTGTTGCTGCTCGGCGTCGCGCTCGTCGCCGTGCCGGCGGTCGCGCTCACCGTCGTCTTCACGCCGCGTATTCGGCGGCGCTCGGTGGCGAGCCGGGTCGCGGGCAGCAACCTGACATCGCGGCTTCAGGAAACGTTCGCCGCGCTCAAGGTCGTCAAGGCCAGCCGCGCGGAGCGGCTCATGCTCGAGCGATTCGATGTGGACTCCAACCGCGCCCTCGATGCCGCGCTTCTGCTGCGCTTCGAGATGGTGGTGCTGTCAACGCTGGTGATGTTCTTCGGCGGCGCGGCGGTGATCGGGCTCGAGTACGTGATGGCCGGCTGGGTCATCGAGTCCCGACCGACCCTGCTCGGCGCATGGGCCGCCGCCTTCCTGGGCTTTACGCTGTGGAACCTCGGTGCGTTCCAGGCCGCCGGCGAAAGGCTCGGCGCATCTTTGGGAACCGGCTACGGCATGGTCCGGGTCTGGTGCATGATCCAGGATCTCTTCATCGGCCTCGAACGGGCGTTCTACTTCCTCGATCTCGAACCGGAGATCGTCGAGCATCCCTCGCCGGTGCACTACCCGCACCCCGTCGCAAGCGTGACTTGGAAGGGCGTCAACTTCGCCTACGAGCCGGACCAACCCGTGCTGACCGATGTCGAGTTGAGCGCCGAAGCCGGCAAGATAACGGCCGTCGTCGGTGCCACGGGATCGGGCAAGTCGACCTTGATGTCGCTGCTTCTGCGCCTCTACGACCCGGACGGCGGCGCGGTGCTCGTCAACGATGTCGACCTTCGCGACATGCGCATCGACGACTTGCGGTCGAACTGCGCCATCGCCCTGCAGAAGAACGTGCTGTTCACCGGCAAGGTGGCCGACAACATCGGCTATGCGACGGGCGCATCCCGGGATCAGATCGAGGAGGCTGCGCGGATCGCCTGTGCCGACGAGTTCATCCGGGAGATGGAGGCTGGCTTCGACACCGAACTGGGCGAACGCGGCAGCAAGCTTTCCTCGGGACAGCGCCAGCGCTTGACCATCGCCCGGGCGGTGGTCCGCAACACGCCCATCCTCATCCTCGATGAACCCACCGCCTCGCTGGACGCCGAAACGGAGCATCGGGTGTTGGCCAACCTCGGGGAGTGGGGAGCGGCCAAGATCGTGCTGCTCATCACCCATCGCCTGTCGACCATCAGGGGAGCGGACCAGATCGCCCTACTCGAACACGGGACCGTCGCCGAGATCGGCAGCCACGACGAACTCATGGCTCGGCCGAACGGGCGGTACCGCAAGTTCGTGCAGGCGGAGACTGTCGGTATCGAAGGGGCATCCGCGTGAGCGACGCGACCGAAGGCCGGGTTTCGCGATCCGTGGACACGACGGTCGACACGACGCAGCGGCGGACGCTCGTGAGCGGGTTCGAGGCCGGGGAACGATTCGACGACCGCATCGACACCGGACCCGAGATCAGTCACGCCAACGCGTTGGTGGTCGTATGGCGCGGGCTCAAACTCATCGCCTACGTACCGGGACTCTTCACGGCGAAGTTCGCCTTCAACATCGCGATGATCGTCCCGGGGCTCTTCCTCGCCTGGTTCGGCAAGATCATCACCGACAACGTTCTGATGCAAGAGGAAGTCGTTGCCGAAGGCGCGCGCTTTCCGCCTCACATGATGCCGCTGATCCGCTTCCTCGAGGGCATGTGCCCTTTGGAGGTCATGCTTACGCTGACGACGATCTACGCCATCGGCCTGATCCTGATCGGCACGCGCGCTGGGGAGGATGGCCATTCCGCGGGAACCTTCGGCGGCAGCGACCCGGCGTCGAGCGCGGAGAACGAACTCTCCGAGGCCTGGTCCAACTCGGGCGGGATTGTCGGCCTCGTCGAGTACTGGCTGAGTGTCCGGCTCAACCAGCGTCTCGGCAACGCCTTACGCACCCGGCTGTTCGAGCGGCTGACGCATTCGCCGATGACCACGATCGACGAGAACCGCGTGGGCGACTCGCTCTACCGGGTACTCTACGACTCGGTGATCGCCTGGGGCATGGTCGGGAGCGCCACCATGTATCCGTTCTTCACGGTCGTCGGCTACGCAATCACCCTCTACCAGCTCGAATACACCTACAGCGACGTGGCCCCGGAACTGATCTGGATTGCATGGATCATGCTGCCGGTGGTCTTCACCGTCACGTTTCCCGTCGCCCGCCTGATGCGCCGGACGGTCCACAACGCCCGCGCGGCGGGGGCCGCCACCACCAACTCCATGGAAGAGACCATGGCCAACATCGGCGCCGTGCAATCCTTGAGCGGCATGCGGCGCGAGAAGGAGCGTTTCGCCGAGCGCAGTGCGCACGCGTTCTGGCGGGGCCGGATCAACCTGCTGACCTATGCGTTGATGGAGTTCCTCATCACCGGCGCCAGTGCGCTTGTTGCCATGGTGATTGCCATCCTTGTCAGCGACCAGGTGATTGAGGGGGTTCTGACCGTCGGCGATTTCGTCGCCCTGTTCGGCCTCTACATGTCCATCGCAGGCACGGCTTCGGCGGTGGGGGACTTGTGGATCAACATCCAGGACCGTATTGCGCCGGCTCGTCGGGTGTTCTTCTTCATAGACCACGAGTCCGACGAGGAACGCTACCGGGGCGGATGCTTGCGTCCCATCCGGCAGGGCTTGCGAATGGAGAACGTCGACTTCGTCTACCCCGATGGTCGGCAGGCGCTACGCGAAATCAACCTGGGTCTCGAGATCGGCGAACTCGTCGCCTTGGTCGGCCCCACGGGTGCTGGCAAGACCAGCCTTGCCTACCTTGTGCCCGCGTTCCTGCGACCGACGCGTGGGCGTGTCCTCATGGATGGCAACGACCTGGAGGACGTATCCCTCGACTCCCTGCGGGACCAGGTCGCCTACGTGTTCCAGGAACATCAGCTGTTCTCCGAGTCCATCCGCGAAAACTTAAGGATCGCCAACCCCGAAGCCACCGAGTCCGAGATGACAGCCGCTCTCGAAACGGCGGGATGCTCGGAGTTCATCGAGCAACTTCCCGACGGCATCGACACCGTGCTCGGCCGGTCGGGGGATACGCTCTCGGTGGGCCAGCAGCAACGCCTGTCCATTGCCCGGGGTCTGGTCAGAGATACGAAGATCCTGATCCTGGACGAGCCCACCGCCGCTTTACAGATTGGGTTCGGGCAGATTGGGTTCGGGCCTCCCGTCCGGCCGCGTGAGGCGTCCCCCCCCGGGCAAAGATCCGCAGACCGAAAACGCCCTCGTTCAAGCCCTCTTGAGCGCTCGGGAGGACCGGCTAGTGATCGTAATCGCCCACCGCCTGTCGACGATCCGCCGGGCTGATCGAATCGTCTTCCTTGAACAAGGCCGAATCGCCGAAGTCGGCGAGCACGATGAACTGATGGCGAACCCCGACAGCCCCTACCGCCGCTTCGTCGAGTTGCAGAACGCTTGACGGCGCAATTGCACTGACTGCTGTTGATCGTTCGCACCCGTAAACTGCCAAGGGGAAAAGCCATGCCTGCCGTATCTCCCGCCACCGGACCCGTCGCCGTCACCGGCGCCAGCGGATACATCGGCTCATGGGTGGTTCACGACCTCGCGGCCCAGGGCTACCAGGTCAGGGCCTGCGTGCGCGATGTCGCCAACCCCGCCAAGGTGGACCATCTCCTGGCCATGAACGACGGCAGTCTGCGCGGCGCGGTCGAACTGTTCGAGGCCGACCTGTTCCAGGACGGCAGCTACGACAACGCCTTCGCCGGTTGCGCGGCCGTGATCCACACGGCCGCGCCGCTCGGCTACAACCGGGAGACGCCGCAGCAGACCTACGACGGCTGCTTCACCCAGACGCAGCCGATCATCGACTCGACGTTGAAGGCGGGAACCGTCAAGCGCTTCGTGTTCACCAGTTCCTTCGCCGCGGTGACCTATCCGTGCGAAGAAGGCTACGTGTTCACCGAGCGCGACTGGGCCGACGAACATCCCGATGCCTACGGCGGTGCCTGGACAACGGAGAACATCCCGAAGAACCGGGGCATCGCCTACAAGATGTCGAAGTGCGCCAGCGAGCGCCTGCTCTACGAGACCGCCGAGCGGGAAGGCACCTTCGAGGCCATGGGCATCATGCCGGCCTACGTCATCGGTCCTGTGATGTGCGAGAACCACGACCAGGTGCAGAGCTTCCAGTACTGGATCAAGGAGATGATGAAGGGGAATCCCTACGGCAAGACGCCGGGGGGACGGATGCAATGGACCAACTGCGACGTCCGTGACGTGGCGCGCGCCCATCGGCTGTGCATCGAAAGCACGGTCGCGGGCAACGGTTCCCGCTACATCATCGGCGCCAGCGAGCTCGACGGCATCCTGTTCACCTGGCAGATGCGCGAGCGTCTCATGGAACTCTTCCCGGGCGTTGCCGAGGTGGGCGGCGAGCCCATGGACGACGGCAAGCCCGCCGAGCCGACCTCGGACACGCAACGGGCGTTCGTTTTCCTTGCGATGCAGGAGCTTGGACTCAAGCCCTACGCGATCGACGACACCTTGCGCGACACCGTGAATTCCTATTACAAGATCGGCTTGTTGTAGCGATGTGGTGAGGCATCCTATGCGCCGGATCCTCGCTGTAGCGACCCTCCCCGTGCTTGCCGCGTGCGGCGGCGGTTCGGACCGCATCGATCCGATCCCGCCCATTCCCCCGGCACCCCCGCCGCCGACCGTGACGCCCGCCGAGAGCGGATTCGCCGAGATCGCGGAGCAGTCCGGCCTCGATCGGGAGTTCGGCATGGTGAACGCGCAGAGAACCTTCGGCGAGGAGTTCGCCAGCGGGCTGGCAGCCGCCGACTACGACGCCGACGGCGACATCGATCTCTATGCGGCGGGCGGCGATCTCGAACCGAACCATCTCTACCAGAACCAGGGAGACGGCACCTTCGTCGAGGTGGCGGCGGAGGTCGGACTTGGCTTTCGACATCGGGGCAGTGGACCGACCTTTGCCGACATCGACGGCGACGATGATCTGGACCTGTTCGTCGGCGCCATTGACGGTGGACGCGTCTACCTGATGAAGAACGACGGCGGCACCTTCGTCGACGCGACTTCGGCATCCGGTCTCGTTATCGAGGCCGACAACACGATCTCCGCGACGTTCGGCGACTACGATCTGGACGGGGATCTCGACCTTGTGCTGGCCCATTGGGGCAACCCCCAGCAACCGGATACGGAGACGCTGTGGCGCAACGACGGCCAGGGCGTCTTCGAGTCCGTGAGCATCGAGTCGGGGATCGCGGCGCTCTTGATCGAACGCGACCCGCAGGTGCTCGACCGGACGTTCACGCCGAATTTCAGCGACATCGACAACGACGGCGACCCGGACCTCCTGATCACCGGGGATTTCGAAACCAGCCAGGTCTTCGAGAACAACGGCGACGGCACCTTCCGGCGCATCACCGACCGCCGCGTGATCATCGACGAGGCCGGCATGGGTGCCGCCGTCGGCGACTACGACAACGACGGCGACATGGACTGGTTCGTCACCTCGATCCACGAGGAAGGCAATTTCTTCGGCAACCGCCTGTACCGGAACCTCGGGGACGGCACCTTCGAGGACGCCTCGGAGGAGGCCGGCGTGGCCCGCGGCGACTGGGCATGGGCTAGCTGCTTCGCCGACTTCGACAACGACGGCGTGCTCGACATATTCCACGTCAACGGCTGGAAAGGCAGCACGGGCGGCGACGGCTCCAAGAGCGGGGACTTCACCGACGACCAAGTGCGCCTGTTCATGGGCCAGGGCGACGGCACGTTCCGCCGTCGGGACTCGACCTTCTCCCTTACCGACCGGGGTATGGGGCGCGGCGTGGCCTGCTTCGATGCCGAGCGCGACGGCGACGTCGACATCGTGATCGCCAACAACGACGAGGAGCAACTGGTCTACTACCGCAACGACATGGCGAACGACAACCACTACCTGGGTGTCGTGCTCAAGGGCGTCGGTTCCAACACGCGCGGTGTGGGCGCTCGGGTCACGGCCGCTACCGCGTCGCTAACCCAGGTGCGCGAGGTGCGGGCCGGCAACAACTACGTGTCCCAGAACCCCACCGAAGTGCATTTCGGGCTTGGCCCGGACACGACCGTCGAGGTCACTGTGAGGTGGCCAAACGGCACGACATCCACGATGGCGAATGTCCAGGCCGACCAGTTGCTCACCATCGAACAACCGCCGCCGACCGGCATCCGCCTGGTCGTCGCCCGGGGATCGGGTGGCGGCAACTACGCCGAAGGCGACCGCGTCGCCATTAGGGCGTCGCCAGCGGACGAGAACTACCACTTCAGCCATTGGGCCAGCGACGGCGGCGGCAGCTTCGACGACGCCCGTTCGGCAGAGACTACCTTTGTCGTGCCGGGCAACGCGGTCACCGTGATCGCGCACTACACGCCGGGCGTTGCCATGACCGAGGACGTCTCTGTCGCCCGGCGCTGGAACGAAGTGCTCCTGCAGGCGATCCGCAACGACTACGCCCGGCCTACGGTGCACGCCCGGAACCTGTTCCATGTCTCGGCTGCCATGTACGACGTTTGGACCGCCTTCGACGAAACCGGCGAGCCGTGGCTGCACGGCGGCGAACGCGCAGGCGTCGCCTGCGAGGTCGAGACACCCGCGGCGAGCGATGTCGAGACCGCCCGCAGCCAGGCCATGAGTTTCGCGGCCTACCGGATCATCCGACATCGATTCACGTTCTCGCCCCGGGCCAGCCTGATTCGCCGCGACGCCGATGCCCTCTTGGACGCACTCGGCTACGACATGGACGGTGACGACGGGACCACCACCTTCGGCAACGGGATCGGGCAGTGCTACATCGACTTCGGCCTCGCCGACGGTGCCAACGAGGCAGACGACTACGCCAACGTGAGCTACGAACCCGTCAACCCGCCCTTGGAGCCCAGTAAGCCGGGCAATCCGGACATCGTGGACCTGAACCGCTGGCAGCCGCTCAAGCTCGAGGCATTCATCGACCAGGCGGGCAATCCCGTAACGGATGATCCCGAGTTCCTAAGCCCGGAGTGGGGCATCGTCGTGCCGTTCGCGCTCGCCGAGGCGGACAGGACGGTGTATCGGCGCGACGACTTCGACTACTGGGTCTACCACGATCCGGGGATGCCCCCGACCATCGACGGCACGTTGGGGGACGACTACCGCTGGTCGCATGCCCTGGTCGCGATCTGGTCGTCGCACCTGGATCCGGCGGATGGCGCAACGATGGATGTCTCGCCGGCGAGCCTCGGCAATATCGGGGAGTATCCGGCACGTTTCGAGGATCACCGGTCGTTCTACGACCTGAACGACGGCGGTGATCCCGGATCCGGCTACGAATTCAATCCCACCACCGGTGAACCGTACGCTCCTCAAGTCGTGCCACGGGGCGACTACACCCGCGTGCTGGCGGAGTTCTGGGCCGACGGGCCGGACTCGGAGACGCCGCCCGGACACTGGTTCGTCATCTTGAACGAGGTCAACGACCACCCGCTGCTGTCCCGCCGTTTCGAGGGAACCGGCGACGAGCTTGGTGCCTTGGAGTGGGATGCGAAGGCGTATTTCGCCCTAGGCGGGGCGATGCACGACGCGGCGATTGCCGCCTGGGGCGTGAAGGGCTACTACGACTACATCCGCCCCATCTCGTCGCTTCGGGCCATGGCGGACCGCGGCCAGAGCAGCGATGCCGATGCCGACTCCTACCACGCCGACGGCATTCCGCTCACGGACGGCATCATCGAACTCGTGGAAGCCGGCGACGAGCTCGCCGGCGAGGACGGCGAGCACGTCGGAAAGATCAAGTTCCATGCCTGGCGTGGACCGGACTACATCGAGGACGAGGAAACCGACACCGCGGGCGTCGGCTGGATCCTCGCCGAGAACTGGTGGCCCTACCAGCGTCCGACCTTCGTCACGCCGCCGTTCGCTGGCTACGTCTCGGGCCACTCGACCTATTCGCGTGCGGCGGCGGAGGTGCTGACGGCGCTGACGGGCGACGCCTACTTTCCAGGCGGCATGAGCGGCTTCGAGATCAAGGCCAACGAGTTCCTGGTGTTCGAGGACGGCCCGTCCGTCGACATGACCCTGCAGTGGGCCACGTATCGCGACGCCTCCGATCAGTGCAGTCTGTCGCGTATCTGGGGCGGCATCCACCCCCCGATCGACGACATCCCGGGTCGCTTGATGGGCATCGACATCGGTCGCGACGCGTTCGCTCTGGCGGCGGCGTACTTCCGAGGAGAGGCGACGACCGCAGGGAACTAGCCGGGGCGGAAGACTCCCTGGACAAATCCGCAACGCGTTGAAATGCATGCCCAATCGGAGGGGCGACGCTACGGGTTGCCTCGGTGGCCTGCGGCGAATCGATCAGGATCTCTGGTAACGTTCCGCCATGGCGGGGTTGCTCTCTTGTCTGTCTTTAACACATTGATTTTATGGAAATTACAGCCTCCGTAGCGCCTCCGTCTATGCACTATCCGGGTTAGGGAGATTGCACTGTGCCGCGTAGACCCAACATCGTCCTGATCTTCTCGGACCAGCACCGGGGCGACGCGCTTGGTTGTGTTGGAAACCCGGTGGTTCGAACGCCCAACCTGGATGGCTTGGCCGCCGAAGGCGTGATCTTCCGAAACTGCAACACGAACTCGCCCCTGTGCATGCCCGCGCGGGCCTCGTTGATCACGGGCCTATACGTCAACGAGCACGGCGCCTGGGGGAATCGTACCGAGGCCGATCGCCACGGGCCGAGCCACGTGAGGAACATCCGGGATGCCGGCTACTGCACCGCCGTGATCGGCAAGACCCATTTCCGGCTGTACCAGGCCGATGACGGCCACACGCGCGACCATGCTTCGGGATTGCACGACTGGGGATACGAGTTCGTCCACGAGACCAAGGACACCATCCCCTCGGCCACCCACCGCTGCTACTACTCGGATTTCCTGGCCGAGAGAGGGAAGCTGCAGGTCTACGAGGACTGCGCGCGCAGCTTCAGGCTGGGGCAGAGCACGGGTTTCCTGCGCCCGTGGGAACACCTGCCCAACCTCCTCGAAGAGGACGAGCACATCGACGCCTACATCGCCAACACGGCGTCGGAGTGGATTCGAAGCTACGCGCACGCGAGGCCGTTCTACCTCCAGGTCTGCCTGATGGGGCCGCATCCCCCGTTCGACGCGCCGGCGAGATACAGGGACATGTTCGACCCCGAGGAAATGCCCCGGGCGATCATGGAACCGCCGGCTGAACCCGTTTCTCCCCAGATCAGGACGATGTTCTCGCGGCGGGGCTTGAAGGACATGACCGAGTCCCAGAGCCGAACGTTTACGAGTCACTACTACGCAAAGGTCGCGTTCGACGACCACGCGATCGGCGTAGTCCTTCGGGCTTTGCGGGAAACGGGCCTGATGGAGGACACGTGGATCGTCTACACCTCCGACCACGGCGAAATGCTCGGCGATCACCGGTTTGGCCAGAAGTCGGTGTTCTACGAGGGCGCGCTCAACATCCCGCTGATCGTGAGACCGCCTGGCGGAACCGAGTCATGGACGGCGCACGGCCTGACGGACCACTACGACATCTGCTGTACCTTGCTTGACGCTGCCGGCGCCGACCATCTTGAAGCCGACCGTGGCCTTTCGTTGCGTCCGAGGATCGAGGCCGGTTGTGACGCGAGCGATGCGCAACGCGGCAAGGGCGTGGTCTTCAGCGAAGTGAACCTGTACTCCATGGCGCGGACCGGGCGCTACAAGATGACCATCGACTCGCTGACGCGAAAGCCCCTGGAACTGTACGACATGGGGGACGATCCGCAGGAGCTTCGGAACCTAGTGGACGAGCCGCGACTTTCGGGCGTGCGCGACCGCTTCCTCAAGGACCACTTCGATCACCTGCTGGCCAAGGTGAACGAGGTGCAACTCAAGGTGTACCAGGACGGCGGCATACCCACCAGACTGCACCAGGAGTACCCAGAGTATTGAATGCGCACGCTAAGGACGTTGCTGGCGACCGATGTGTTGAAGGGCGCTTCGCTGTGGTGCAGCGTTGGCGGCGACCATGTGGGACCAGTCGTTCTACTACTCGCGCTACGGGGACCCGCTGGCCACGATCTAGTGGCCGATGCGGTTACCATGTTCGGCACGCCAACAAGCGGCGAGGATCGATGGGGACGGCCCCGGGCGTTGCGCGCTCGCAAGCAACCGGTCGACTTGCGCGTGCGCCGACGAGCATCTACTGGTACGACCTGGAGACGTCCGGCACGCATCCGGCGAGCGACCGCATCATGCAGTTCGCCGGGTGTCGCACCGACGCCGAGCTGAACGTCGTCGATGAACCCTACGTCACGTACGTAGAACTTGCTCCCGAGGTGCTGCCGAGCCCCGAAGCCTGCTTGGTCACGGGCGTCACGCCCCAACGCGCCAATGGCGAGGGGATCGACGAGTGGCAGGCGATTCGCCGGATCGACGAGATCATGCGGGTACCGGGCACCTGCGTCGCCGGCTACAACAACCTGCGCTTCGATGACGAGTTCATTCGCTATGCCCTGTACCGGAACCTCATGGATCCCTATGCCCGGGAGTGGCAGGAAGGCAATTCGCGCTGGGACCTCATCGACCTGGTGCGTGCCACCTGCGCCCTGCGGCCCGACGGCATCGTCTGGCCGGAAGAGGAAGACGGCGTGGTCACGTTCGGTCTGGACCGTCTGAGTGCGGCGAACGGCATTGCCCACGACAATGCCCACGATGCCATGTCGGATGTCGAGGCCACCATCGGTCTCGCCCGCCTGATCCGCGAGGCGCAGCCAAGGCTCTGGGACTACGCACTGGGCCGACGGTTCAAGAATGCCGCGGGTGCGTTGTTGCTGCCGCTCGGACAGAACACCTGCGTCCACGTCTCGAACCGCTTTCCGAACTCGCGGTTCTGTGCCGCGCCCGTCGTGTCGGTGGCCATGCATCCGGAAATCGATACGCGGATGATCGTTGCGGACCTCGCCGGGGACATCGCGCCGCTACTGGAATGCACTTCGGCGGAAATCGCCCAGCGGCTGTTCGCCGACGAACTCGCGGAGGGTGAAGAACGTCCGCCGCTCAAGGTCGTCATCATGAACCGTTGCCCGTTTCTCGCGCCGATCAATGTCGTCCGGCCGGGGGAGGCAACGCGCCTCATGATCGACCTCGACGAGGTGGAAGAAAAGCGTGGCGCCCTGGCGGCCCGTCAGCCCGAACTGGCCACCAAGATCGCCGAGGTCTATCGACCGAAGGAAGATAGGGCCGCAGCCGAGGATCCGGAATTCGCGCTCTACGACGGCTTCTCCGGCGATGCGGATCGATTCGCCATGAAACGCCTCGCCCGGGCACTCGATGAAGGCGGAACCTGGCCGGACTTCCAGCCGCGCGACAAACGTCTGACCGTGCTCGCCGAGCGCCTCAAGGCGCGTCTGCGACCGGACGAACTCTCGGCGGGCGAGCGAAACCGGTGGCGCCAGCACGTCCGACGTTGCCTCGAAGACGGATTCGGAAACCGGCCCTCCGTCGCGGCCTTTCGAGCGGAGACGGCGGAGCTGCTGGCCGAGGAGACCGATCCCGCGCGCCGCCAAGTCCTGACCGAACTCGCTTCGTACGAGTCCGGTCCGTGAGCGCATCGCAAGATTCCGCCGTCGTCTTCCGGGGCGTCGGCAAGCGCTTCGACGACTGGGTGTTCCGAGGTGTCGATCTCGCTCTGCCGGCGGAGTGCACGAGTGCCATCGTCGGCGAAAGCGGCTGCGGCAAGACCACGCTCCTCCAACTGGTCAATGCCGTGCTCCGGCCGGACGAAGGCAGTGTGGAGGTGCTGGGCGGCGAAGTCCCAGACAGCGGTCTAGAGGCATTCCGCCGACGCATCGGCTATGCCGTGCAGGGTGCCGGGCTGTTTCCCCACCTCACGCTCGTGGAGAACGTCTCGCTGCTGGCGCGGCTCGAACGTTGGGGCGGCGACGACATCCATGCACGGGTCGGCGAGCTTTTCGAACTCGTGGGCTTGACGCGGGATCTTGACCACCGGTATCCGCACGAGTTGTCGGGGGGCCAGCAGCACCGCGCGGGGTTGTGCCGGGCGATGGTTCTGAAACCCGACATGCTCCTGCTCGACGAGCCGTTCTCGGCCATTGATCCGATCACCCGGGTGGACATCTACGGCGAGTTCGAAACTCTCCAGGGTCACGAACAGGTCACCACCGTGCTGGTCACCCACGACATCCGCGAGGCACGGCGCCTGGCGGACTATCTGGTGGTGATGGGAGGCGGCGGTGTCGTGCAGGCCGGCAATGTCGACGAGGTCGTGTCGTCTCCCGCAAACGACCAGGTCAGGCGCTTGCTGGAGTCGGGCGCATGAACCTGCGGGTCGCATTGGCGCGCACGGTCGCCGTTGCCGCCTCGTCGGCAATCGCCGCCGAAGAACCCATCGTGGTGGCCAGCAAAAACTTTACCGAGGCGTACATCCTTGGCGAAGCTGTCGCCCAACTCCTCGAGAGCGAAGGCTTCGAGGTCGACCGCAAGATCGGTCTCGGCGGCACCAAGATCTGCTACGACGCCTTGGTCGAGGGTGATGTCGATGTCTACGTCGAGTACACGGGGACCATCGCGGAGGCGATCAAGGACATCGATGGCGAGCCGACGCGGCAGAAGATCGTCGAGGCACTGGCTCCCGACGGCGTCGAGATGCTCGACGACTTCGGATTCAACAACACCTACGCCCTGGCGGTGCCTCGCCAGGTCGCAGAAGCACGCGCACTTGCGAGGATCTCCGATCTGCCGGGACATCCGGATCTGCGCATGGCGGTCTCCCACGAGTTCCTCGAGCGACCGGATGGGTGGCCGGGGCTGCAACGTCTCTACGGCATCGAGGAGGTACCCGACGGTATCGAGCACGCGCTGGCCTACGAAGCGCTCGCCGACGGCAGTATCGACTTGACAGACGCCTACTCCACGGACGGCGAATTGAAACGCTACGACCTCACGGTTCTCGAGGACGACCGGGGCTTTTTCCCAACGTACATGGCCGTGCCGCTGGTGCGGACCGACCTCGGCCCCCGGGCCCGGACCGCTCTGCGTCGTATGGGGGGCACCTTGGACGACGCCCAGATGAGCGACCTGAATGCCGCCGCCGTGTTCGGCGGGAGGTCCACCGAGTCGATCGCGGCTTCGTATCTTCTCGACAAGGGGCTCTTGGGGGCAAACGCCGAGGCGGAGATCGTATTGCCTCAGGACAGCCTGGTTGCGCGGTTGACCAGGAATACGGGCCGGCACCTGTTCCTTGTCGCCGCGGCGGTTCTGCCGGCGACGCTGGTCGCCGTGGGTCTCGCGCTCGCCATCTTCAAGCTGCCCTGGTTCTCCCGGGGCGCCGTCTACATCGCGGGGTTGATGCAGACGATACCGTCCATTGCGCTTCTGGCCCTGTTGATTCCCCTGGTCGGCATCGGTTGGTTGCCGGCGGTGATCGCGCTCTTCCTCTACGCCCTGCTGCCGATCCTGCGCAACGCCGTGACCGCGCTCACGTCCATCGAGCCGACGCTGCGCCGGGTAGCCGTCGCGATGGGACTCAAGCCCGCCGAGGAACTGCGCCACGTCTTCGTCCCGCTGGCCATGCCGAGCATCGTCGCCGGCGTGCGCACGGCGACGGTCATCTGCATCGGTACGGCGACGTTGGCGGCGTTTATCGGAGCCGGTGGGCTCGGCGACCCCATCGTCAAGGGTCTCGCGCTAAACGACACCCGGCTGATTCTCGAAGGCGCGATTCCGGCGGCGTTGCTCGCCGTCCTGACCGAACTGGTCTTCGAGCAGGTCGAACGCTGGCTGGTGCCGGGCCACCTTCGTTCATCCAATGCGGCTGGCGCCGCGATCTAGAGGGTCTGGACGCGTCGACGATTGGAGACGTGGCCCGTTGACCCTCATCCATCCGTTGTGGCGCCGTGGTTGGCTTTGCTAGCCGGCCCCCTCGATCCTCGACTGCATCCGCCGCATGCCGTTCAGCCAGCGCTCCAGGTCGCCGGCCTTGCGCGCCATCCAGGTCTCGGCGATGGGATCGGTCAGGATCAGGAAGCGTTCCTCGAACACCGCATCGGACACCATGCGGGCCACTTCCTCGGGCTCCTTGATGGGTCCCGCCGCGTTGCTGACAAAGGATGACGACGAAGACCCGAGCATCGGTGTGCGGACACCCAAGGGCGCAAGCAAGGACACCCGAATGCCCTTGTTGTGGTAGGTGATGGACAACCACTCGGCGAGTCCCACCACGGCGTGCTTGGTGACCGCGTAGGTCAGGTTGGCGTGGCTTGTGAGGATGCCGGCGATGGAGGCGGTGTGCAGCAGGTAGCCCGATTCGCGTTCGAGCATCGACGGCAGCACGGCGCGGACCGCGAACACGTGGGCCATGACGTTGACCTGCCATTGCTCGTTCCAAGTGTCGATGTCCGTGTCGAGGGGATAGCCGCCGGTGGCGATGCCCGCGTTGGAGAAGAACACGTCCACCGGCCCGTTGGCGGCCTCCGCTTTCGCCACCAGGGCGTTGACGTCGGCTTCGTCGCCGACGTCGCAGGCGACCGCCACGCCGCCGATTTCGTTTGCCACCTCGCCAGCGCCGTCGCCGTTCTTGTCGGCCACCACGACGACTGCGCCAAGTCGCGCAAACTCGCGCGCGGTTGCCGCGCCGATGCCGCTTGCACCGCCAGTGATGATGGCGTGCTTTTCTCGTAGGTCCATAGAATGCTCCTCCCCTCCGTTGACAGTAGCAGGCTGTTGGGACCGTCGAAAGCGTGGACCCGGCTGCGGAACGAACGTCGGTTTGCCCGCACCGTCGTTTCGCTCCATGATGAAACGCTTTCGTGCGCATTCTGGAGAGGACATGGCGGTTGTCGAAACGCGGTACGGCAAGGTCGAGGGAACGAGCAACGACGGCGTGTGTGCGTTCAAGGGCATCCCGTT
>JAPOYW010000552.1:13010-17092 GCA_026706425.1 Gammaproteobacteria bacterium | reverse complement strand
TCTTGTATTGGGCAATTGCTTGCTTGTATGCTGCATCGGTGCGATACCACAGTGCCCTCAACCTCGCCAACATCGCCGATCAGCGCCAGGCTGCCCGGGACGCCACCTGGCCCGGTGCGGTGGACGTCGACATTCTCCGGGAGTTGCGCATTGAACTCGTCCTGACGGCCCATCCCACGGAGATCCTTCGCAGGACGCTGATCCAGAAGTACGATGCCATCGCGGCGGTGTTGGAGGCTCGGTCTCGGGTTCCAAGGAACGAGCGGACGGCCCTGGAGGCGGAACTCGAACGCCTCATCGCGGAGGCGTGGCACACCGACGAAATCCGGCGCGAGCGTCCGGCGCCGCGCGACGAAGCCCGATGGGGCTTCGCCGTCGTCGAGAACTCGCTGTGGCAAGCCGTCCCGGAGACGATGCGGGAGCTGGATCGGATCCACGGCTCGACCTTGCCCTTCGACACCATGCCGTTCGCGTTCGCCTCCTGGATGGGTGGCGACCGGGACGGCAATCCCAACGTCACGGCGGCAGTGACCCGGGAGGTGCTTCGGCTGGCGCGATGGACATCGGCCGACCTTTTCCTCCGGGACGTGGCGAGGTTGTCGTCGTCGCTCTCGATGTCTGCCGGAAGCCGGTCCATTCGGGATCTGGCAGGCGACGCGCCGGAACCCTACAGGGCGGTGCTCAACGTCCTTCGCCAACGGCTGGAGGCGACCCGGGCATGGGCCGAGACGGGTGGCGCGCCCGGGCCGGACGTGATCATTGCCAACACGGATCTGCTGGCGCCGCTCGTGCTCTGCCGCGACTCGCTCCTCGAATGCGGCATGCCGCAGATGGCGGACGGGCCGCTGCTGGACACGCTTCGACGGGCGCAGTGCTTCGGCGTCCACCTCGTGCAGATCGACATACGACAACATGCCGATCGCCACGCCGCGGTGTTCGACGAGCTGACCGTCTATCTGCAGGACGGCGACGGCTACGCCGCTTGGCCGGAACACCAACGGATGGCTTGGCTGGTCGACGAACTTGCCAGTCGACGGCCGCTCTTTCCCCCGTCGTGGCCGGTCAGCGACGAAGCCCGGGAGGTCATCGACACCTGCGCCGCCATCGCCGAATACGATGCAGCGGGCATAGCGGCGTACGTCGTCTCGATGACGTCGAGACCCAGCGACGTGCTGGCCGTTGCGCTGTTGCTGAAGGAAGCCGGCGTCAGAGCCCGGCTGCCCATCGTGCCGCTGTTCGAAACCCTCGACGACCTCGACGGGGCGGCGAAGACCGTCGAGGCATTGTTGTCGATTCCCTGGTACCGCGACTACGTCGGCTCGCGAATCCAGGTGATGATCGGCTATTCGGACTCGGCCAAGGACGCCGGCCAACTCGCGGCCGCGTGGGCCCAGTACCGGGCGCAGGAGTCCCTCGCCGAGGTCGCTGCCAAACACGGCGTGAAGCTGACGCTCTTCCACGGTCGAGGCGGTGCCGTAGGGCGGGGC
This sequence comes from Gammaproteobacteria bacterium, assembly GCA_026706425.1. Lineage (GTDB taxonomy): Bacteria > Pseudomonadota > Gammaproteobacteria > Pseudomonadales > Azotimanducaceae > VXYL01. The sequence continues at coordinate 15,605 of JAPOYW010000552.1, read as the reverse complement.
GGGGGCCCTTCGGCGCAGGCCATCGAGTCGCAGCCGCCGGGTACTGTGGCGGGTTCGTTCCGCGTCACCGAGCAGGGCGAGATGATCCGGTTCAAGCTCGGCACGCCGGCGATCGCCAAGGCGACGCTCAGTCACTATCTCACGGCGACGCTGAACGCGACGCTCGATCCGCCGCCCACGCCCTCGGAAGACATGCGTGCCCAGATGGACGAGCTGGCGGCGGCATCCCGCGAGGCCTACCGGTCGGTTGTCGGCGAGCCGGCGTTCGTGGGGTTTTTCCAGACGTTGACGCCGGAGGCCGAGCTTGCGGCCTTGGCACTCGGCAGCCGGCCCGCGCGACGGGTGCCGAACCGGGAACTGGCCAGCCTGCGCGCGATACCGTGGGTGTTCGCCTGGACACAGGTGCGGCTCATGCTGCCGGCCTGGCTTGGCACGGAACGCGCGATGAAGAAGCTCGGCGCTGATCGAAACGCGTTCAACATGCTGCGCGGCTGGCCGTTCTTCGCCATGCAGGCGGACATGCTGGAAATGGTCGTTGCGAAGGCGGATGTGACGCTGGCGCGTTACTACGCCCGCCGCTTGGCCGATCCGGATCAGCAGGCCATGGCGGAAGGGCTAATCGAACGCCTCGTTTCGCTCGCCCACGACATCCTGGCGGTCACCGGCGCGCCGGAACTGCTGGCCCATGCCGATCAGGTTCGGGACTCGATCACGGTGCGCAATACCTATCTCGATCCGCTACATCTGCTCCAGGCGGAATTGCTCGCCCGGCGCCGGGGCGGCAACGATTCCGAACGGGTGAACCAAGCACTCAAGGTGACCATGGCAGGTATTGCCAGTGGGCTGCGGAACACGGGGTGAGGTGTGCGGAGGTTGGTGTCGGGATTGGTGAGCATCGCGTGGTCGGCCTGGTCCGGCGCCGCCATCGCGGATGACTGCACGCCGCTGCATGTCCCGGCCGATCTGCTCGCGGTCCCCATCGAGGACATAGCCGGACGACCGCTGGCTGCTGGGTTCGCCTATCGGGTTGGGACGATCACGGTCGTTCGCCAGGACGTCTTCAACCCCGACGATCCGGCCGAGGACAACGTCGGCTTTCGGTTGGCGAACCGCTGGCACGTCGTGACGCGGGAAGCGACTGTCCGCGATCTGCTGCTCTTCCGAGAAGGCGACTCCGTAACGGTAGACGAGATTGCCGAGAGCGAGCGGTCGCTTCGGGCCAAGGCGTATCTCTACGATGCGCGCATCGTGGCCAACAGCGTGTGCCCGGCGAACCGCGAGGAGCAAGGCAACGTCGCCGTGGCCGACTTGGTCGTCGTCACGCGTGACGTCTGGTCCCTGTCGCCCGAACTCAGCGTCACCCGCACGGGCGGCGAGGATCGCGTGCGCGTGGGCATCTCGGAGATCAACCTGGCGGGCGCCGGCTCGGGTTTGGACCTTACGGTGTTCGAAAACCTAGACCGACGGGGGGTTAGCGCCAGCTACGCGGACGCCAACCTCGGGCGGAGCCGGGTCGGCGTGCGGTTGCGCTACGACGACACCGACGACGGCGAACTCGTGGAAGCGGGCGTCGGGCAACCGTTCTACGCGATGTCGACGCGCCGCTCCTGGAACGCGTACGTCCTTCGATCGAACACCCTGCAGGGGTTGTATCGGGGCGGGAAACGGTACGCGTCCTTTCGACGCGACTACCGCCTCGCGCAAATCTCGGGAGGGTGGTCGGGCGGCAGGCGAAACGGCTGGGTCAACCGCGTGGTGACTGGCATGAGCCTGGAGGAGTGGCGCCACTCGCCCGCGGAGTCGGCACTGGCGATCCGAAGCCGTCGATTCGTCTACCCGTGGATGTCGTTTCATCGCATCGAGGACGAATACGCGCAAGTACGGAACGTGGATCGCGTCCAGACCACGGAGGATGTCTACCTCGGCCGCCGCTACGATCTCATGCTCGGGTATTCCAGCGGTGGCGACGGTCATGCCGTCGCCAGCGCGGAGTTCCGGGATGGCCATCGGCATGGCGATCACGGCATCCTTCGCTACGGAGCACGCCTATCGGGCTACTGGAACACGGACACGCGTCGACCGGAAAATGCCGTCGGTCGCGTGTGGGCTCGCTATAGGCACCGGCAGACGCCGCGGTGGGCGTTGATCCTGGACGCCGACGCCACCGCGAGCGACGGGCTGACCGCCGACCAGCAGGTACTGATCGGCGGAAGCGCGGGACTCCGGGGCTACCCCAATCGCTACCAGAGCGGCACGCGAGCCTCCCGGCTGACGGCGGAAGAGCGGTTCTACACGGACCTCTATCCGCTGCGCATCCTGCGCATCGCCCTGGCCGGCTTCGTGGATGTCGGGCGAGCGTGGAGTTCGGGGCAAGCCAATGACACGCTGGCCAATGTCGGCCTCGGACTCCGTCTCGAATCGACACGTACAAACCGGAGCCTCGTCTACCACCTCGACGTGGCGTTCCCCCTCGTGGACGGGCCCGGCGTCAGCGGCGTCGAGGTGACCCTGACCAGCAAACGCAATCTCTGATCCCAGGGCGTCCTGCAAAGAAACGACCGGATCGAGTAAATTGAACGTCTTCGATGGGAGTGA
>JAPOYW010000552.1:1865-12983 GCA_026706425.1 Gammaproteobacteria bacterium | reverse complement strand
CGGACGATGTACGAAGAGATCATCTACGACGTGGCGGACCGGGTGGCCGTGATCACCATGAACCGGCCGGAGACGCTCAACGCGTTGACGGATCGGACCCAGGCGGAAATCCGCCATGCGCTCGACCAGTCGGAACGCAACGAAGACGTCATCGGCACGGTGGTTACGGGTGCCGGGCGCGGATTCTGTTCCGGCGTGGACATGAACGCCTTGGGCGCGATGAGCGAAGCGGGCCGGCGCCTCGGCGCGGTTCACGAGGACCTCGCCGCCGATCCGGGGAACCCCGACAAGGATCCGAACTTCGAGATCGGTGCGGCCTACTTCCTGGGTTTGCGCAAGCCGTTGATCGCGGCGATCAACGGTGCCTGCGCGGGCCTCGGCTTCAGCTACGCGGTGTTCTGCGATCTGCGTTTCGCCGACCGGACCGCGCGTTTCGTGACCTCGTTTTCCCAGCGCGGACTGATTGCCGAGCATGGCGTGAGCTGGATGCTGCCCCGCCTCATCGGCCCTGCGAACGCCCTGGACATCCTCTGGACCGGTCGCAGGTTCGACGGCGAGGAGGCGGGCCGGATCGGTCTGGCCAACCGCGTTTGCGAGCCGGGCGAGTGCGTCAACGACGCCTGCGCCTACCTGCGCGAGATCGCCGACGTCGCCGCCCCCAACTCGCTCATGATGATGAAACGGCAGATCTACCGGCACCTGAACGCCGAACTGCGCGCCGCCATGGAGGAATCGAACGCCTGGATGGACGCAAGCCTCGCTCGGGGCGACTTCAAGGAGGGTGTTGCGTCCTTCGTGGAGCGCCGCCCGCCGAAGTTCGCGCCGGTCCAGGTCGACTGACCAGGCTGACTTCGTACTCACTCGATCAACGCGACGTTGTCGATCTCGAGCCAGAACGGCCCGAGTTCGCTTGGGCTGCCGATGAAGAAGGCCATGGCCCCCTTCGGATCAAAGCCGGGAAACTCGGTCAGCGGGATCTCGACGCGCTGCCAGTCCGCTGCTGCTGTGAACTCCACGATCGCGGGCATCTGCCCGAGGTTCTCGGCGAACGCCATGGCACGGTAGCGCTTGTCCTCACCGCGGGCGTCGAAGGTGAGCTTGCCGCTGCGACCGAGATTCACGGGCTCCATCATCGCCGAGCCGAGGTTGACTATCGCGCCGCTCCACGGGTAGGCGTAGCCGAGGGCGTTGTCGCCCTGGATCCTCAGTGCGCCGCCATTGCCCCCGTACGGGCGACGATGGCGAGTTCCAGCTTGTTCGTTGGCATTGTTTGGTGTCTCCCGGTGTCGGTTTGGTTGTTCCGGACGGCAATCGATGCTCGAACTGTGGACGCTTGGCCAAGCTGCGATCAGTGACATCCGTAACGGCCTTCGGTGACGTTTGTCAGGGTCCCGCTTCGCCCAACCCGGACACATAGGCATCTGGTACGCTGCATGGTTTGGTTCGAACGGCGACGCCATGCGCATCGGATTGATCTCCGACACGCACATTTCCAAACGGGGGGAACTGTGGCCGCAGGTGTTCGATGCGTTCGACGGCGTCGACGCCATCTGGCACGCCGGCGACGTCTGGTCGCCGATCCTCCTCGACGAGCTTGAAGCGATCGCGCCGGTCAGGGTGGCGCGGGGCAACGGGGACTTCGGTCAGGACGACCCGCGCCTAGAGGATCAGTGCGTCATGACCTTCGATGGCGTGACCGTCGCCATGCTGCACGACTTCCCGACACCGGAACATCGGCCCGCCGAGTTGATCCTGGATCGCGTCCGGCTGCGCTTTCCCGACGTCTCGCCCGATGTCGTCGTGTACGGGCACACGCACATCGAGGCCATCGACCACGTCAATGGACTGCTATGCGTCAATCCCGGGTCGCCGACGTTGCCCCACAACAAGTCGTTGCGCTTGGGCACCGTCGGATTCCTGAACCTCGATAGCGGCGCCATCGATGTTGAACTCTGGCAGTTGACGGAAGACGGCGCCGAACGAATCCGGGCCTAGGCTGGCGGATTCTCGGAGTCGGCTCATGGCAATGCGTCCAGTCTCCGAACCATGTCATCGAATCGCGACACGGTCCACGGCTCGGGGTGGAACAGGAACACCCGGCGCAACCCGTCCACCGGCGCGAGCGGTTCGTCGGCGGAATAGCCGATGTTCCCGGTTAGTGGGCGAACCGAGCATCGCGCAGCATGTCGTCGAGGCGTTGGTCGTGGCCCCGATCCTCCGCGCTGGCACACCACCAGTTGGTGTCTGGCCGTCCGATCGCCATGTGGTCCGGTGCCGGTCGGATAGCGGAGGGATGGGGCTGGATCCGCCCCTCGTCGGGGCGGATCCACGGCGAGATCGCGGGATGGTCGAAGACGATCCGGGCGGCCTCGAAGTGTTTGTCGTCGGCCTGCAGGGTCAGGACAACACGCGATCGAGGTCCCGGCACAGATCCTTCGCGTCTTCGAGCCCCACCGAGACCCGGAACACGCCTTCGCCCGCGTACTCGCGGTAGTGCGCGAGTTGATCGCCGGCCAGCTTGAAGGTGGATTCCATCATGGCTTCGGTGTCGATCCAGTAGATCAGGCTGCGGTGATGGCCCAGCGAAACCGCGTAGTGGATGATCTCGAGTTCCTTCGCCATTCGCCCGGCCAGGGCGGCGCCGTCGCCGTGAACCTGGAACGACAGCGTCCCGGACGTGTTCTGCATTTGACGCTGGGCGAGTTCCCGTTGCGGATGGGAGTCCAAGCCGGGGTAGTTCACGCGGGCCACGGCCGGGTGGTTCTCGAGAAATTCGGCCACCTGCAGCGCACCTTCTTCGTGGGCACGCATCCGCATCGGCAGGGTGGCCGCGCCGCGGGCGATCAGCCAGGCGTTGAAAGGGCTTATGACGCCGCCGAAGTAGACGAGGGCATGGGTCTTGAGCGGCTCCAGGCTCTTCCGACTGCCAAGCACGGCACCGCCCAGCGCGTCCCCGTGCCCGCCGATGTACTTGGTGAGCGAATGCACCACGAAGTCGGCGCCGAGTTCGGTCGGTCGCGTGGCGATGGGCGTCGCGAACGTGGAGTCCACCGCCACCGATAGGCCATGCCGTTTGGCGATGGCGGCAACGGCGGCAATGTCCGTCAGGCGGAGGATCGGATTCGCCGGGGTTTCGATCCAGATCATCCGCGTCTCCGGACGGATTGCGGCCTCGACGGCGGCGAGGTCCGTGGTGTCGACCGCGCTGATTGCGATTCCGTAGTCCGGCAGCGTTCTCCGGGCAAGCTCGGCGGTGCCCGCGTAGTTGACATCGCTGATGACGAGGTGACCGCCCGATTTCAGCGACTCGAACATCAACGCGGCCGTGGCAGCCATGCCCGAGCCGAACGCTACACAGTCCTCCGTGCCTTCCAAGGCCGCCAGTTTCTCTTCGAGTACGCGGATCGTCGGATTGCCCCAGCGCGTGTAGATGTACGGAATCTCGCCCTCGAACGCATTGATGGAGAAGCCGGCCGGTTCGTCCATGGCGAAGGTAGTCGACATGACGAGGTTCGGGGCCGACGCGCCGGTTACCGGATCGGGGGCCTCGCCGGCGTGCACGGCACGAGTACGGGTTCCTTTTCTCTTCATGGCCTGCCGGGGTCTCTCTTGGTGTTCCGCTATGGTACGGAGTCGCCCGCGACAAAGGGCCGGGAATGGCGGCCGGCCTTGCCGTGCCGGTCAGAGCCAGCCGCGCGACCGCGCCAGGCGGGCAGCCTCGATCCGGTTGGACGCACCGAGCTTGCTGATCGCCTCCGACAGCTAGTTGCGGACCGTGCCTTCGGTCAAGTGCAGTTGACGCCCGATTTCCGCGCTGCGTTGTCCTTCGCCCGCGAGCCGAAGGACCTGGCGCTCGCGATCGGTCAACGGATCGACTTCGCCCCAGGAAACCCAGGTAGACGTAGGGTTCGACGGCTCGCCAGCGTCTCCCAGACGGCGTATCGCCCTTTCCCACCATGGCTGTATCTTGTTCGACCGTACTTGCGTTGCTTGCGCTGGACATTGTCTCTCGACTCCCGAGGTTTCACATGCGGCCTAGTGTGGTTGCCGCCAGGCGCCGGGGACATTGACATCCGTAATCAGGTTCGATGATTTTTGTCATCGGCATGGCGCTTGTGGCGTCGACAGGCGATCATTCGACTTCTCGACGCGCCTTTGCTGGCCCGTTGAATGCTGTTTTGCCTACTCGCGGAGCCCCGGGTGAACGAAGAGCAACGCTACCGGTTCGACACGTTTGGCTACCTGGTCGTCCCCGACGTACTTACCGTTGCGCAGGTGGACGAGCTGCGTGCCACGCTCAGGCAACCGACGGAGCAGTTCGATTCCGCCGATCAGAAGGTGACGCCCCTGCATTGGTCCAGGGTGTGGCGGGACATGCTGGACCTGCCGGCCTTGAGCCCGGTTCTCGAGGAGTTGATCGGCAACCACGGGCTCCGCAAGGCGCAGGAAACCCGGGCAAGGGACAGTGCGGAAGCGAAGATCCTGCCGACGTTCCGGCTCGATCACGTCAACGTGCACACCCACATCGCCAAGGGATTCAAGGGCGGCGTGCTGCACGGCGGCTCGCTCGGCACAGGTGGCTGCCAGTTCTTCCGCTACCACGATGGCAAGTTCTACAACGGCCTGGTGTCGGTGACCTTCGAACTCTACGACAGCCACGCCAACGGCGGCGGCTTCGGCTGCATTCCCGGTACGCACAAGTCGAATCTGCCGCTGCCCGCACCGTGGCGTGATCTGAGTCAAGGCGTACCCGACTTCGTCGCCCGGGTGGCGGCCAAGCCGGGCGATGCCATCGTGTTCACCGAAGCGCTGATCCACGGCACGCTTCCGTGGACCGTGGAGGACATCCGCAAGACCGTGTTCTACAAGTTCTCTCCGCACGCGACTTCGTGGTCCGGCAACTATTTCAATCCCGACGACTACCGCGGCTACGCGGACATGGACGACCGCAAGATGACCATTCTCGAACCGCCGAGCGCACGCTACCCAGGCCGCCCGACGCGGCCCAAGCCGTTGGCGGTGAGATAGCGCCGCAAACGGGCAATAGGCACATCGGTTCCGGACTCCGGGGAGGCCTTCGGCATCACTACGATGAATAGCGGCCTTGGGACCGCATGCATCCTGCTCTGCCTTGCGGCGGGGACTGCGACGGCGGCGGAGGGCTATCTCGACATGCACGTGCACACGGCCGGTATCGGTGCGGGTGGCAGCGGTGCGTTCGTCGGCGCCGAGATGCGGGACAACCTGCGGTTTCGCTTCTACCTGCACGCTTTCGGCGTCAGCGAAGAGGAGCTCGAGGCCGAGGGCGACGGTCTCATCATCAAGAGAATAAGCGCCCAGGTGGCCGGTTCCGAGCAGGTGTCCCGGGCGGTGATCCTGGCCATGGACGGCCTGGTCGCCGATGGCGAATTGAATCGCGACGCCACGCAGTTCTACGTTCCCAACGACTTCGTGGCGGTCGAGGTAGGGCGCTACGACAACCTCTGCTTCGGGGCGAGCGTCAACCCCCAGCGACACGATGCGCTCGCCCGGCTGGAGCAGGCGAAGACCGACGGCGCCCTGCTCGTCAAGTGGATTCCGAACGTCATGCACTTCGACCCGGCCGACCCCGCGTTCGAGCCGTTCTACAGGAAGCTCGTCGAACTGGATCTGCCCCTGTTGAGCCACGCAGGCAAGGAACAGGCGTTTGCCGATGCGAGGGACGAATTCGGCGATCCGCGACGCCTGGAACTTCCGCTGTCGTTGGGGGTGACGGTCATTGCGGCGCATATCGCGACCACGGGAAAGAGCGAGGGCGAGGGCAACTTCGAACGCATTCTGCCGATGTTCGACGAGTACCCGAATCTATACTCGGAGATCTCGAGCCTGACCCAGATCAACAAGCGCAACTACCTGACGCGGGCCTTGAGTGTTCCCGGTCTCGATGAACGTCTGCTCTACGGCACGGACTACCCCCTGCAGTTCTTCCCGCTGGTCTCGTCGTTGTGGCATCTCCGCGATGTGGGCTTCGGCAATTCCCGTCGGGTGGGTTCCATCCGCAATGGATGGGATCGCGATGTGGCCCTCAAACGGGCGATCGGCACGCCGGAGCATGTCTTCATGCGCAGCGCCGAACTGTTGGATGTCGATCGTTGCCGCAGGTCGGCCGACCCCTCCTGAACAACCCGCCCCCGCCTAGTTCGTTATGCTATCCGGACCACAGACGACGGTAGATCGGAAATGAGCGAAGCGCCGCACGGATTGGCGATGGCGCGTATCGACCCCGTCGCGACTCCCCTTGCGGGGTTGATCGGGGCGGAGGTCGATGTCGACCTCCGCCATATCGACGATGACGTGTTCGAACGTATTCGCGAAGCGTTCCTCGAATACGTCATCCTCGTCTTCCCGAATCAGAAGCTGTCGCCCGACGACCAACTTGCCTTTGGCCGTCGCTTCGGAGAGCTCTACCGCTACCCACACGGCCCGGGCATGGAGGGCCACGAAATGATCCTGCCCGTCAACCTGCCGAGCGGCGTGCGACGGGGCCGGTGGCACTCCGACGCCACCTTCGACGAGCGCCCGCCGGCGATTTCGATCCTGTCCGCCCGCGAGCTGCCGAGCCGGGGCGGCGAGACGGCGTTCGCCAACCAGTACGCCGCCTTCGAGGCATTGTCCGACGGCATGAAGAAACTGCTTGCCGGCATGGAGGCGGTTCACGACGCGTCGTCGCACAACCGTCCCGAGGAGTGGACGACCCATCCGGTGCTGCGCACGCATCCCGAAACCGGCCGCACGGCGCTGTTCGTCAACAGCGAGTTCACCCGGCGTTTCGCGCACATGACCACGGAAGAGAGCGAGGGGCTCCTGAAGTTCCTGACGACCCACGCCCACCGCCCGGAATTCTGCTACGTGCACCGTTGGCGTCCCGGCGACGTGGTGATGTGGGACAACCGGGCCGCGCAGCACTACCCGGTGCTGAACCGCCCGCATGGCGAGGTCCGCCGCATGTGGCGCGTCACGGTGGCTGGAGGTCGGCCCCGTTACGACGGCTGACAGGCGACATCCGGGAGTTGATTTGGACGATTCGGCGTCCGTCTTGGATGCAAATGGAGGCAACCTCTCGCTGCCTGAATCTGCGCCCTTGCCGCGGCGCACCTGCTATCGCCTGACGCCAACTGGCCTTTGCCTGCGTTTCCCGCGTTTGACGGGCTCGATGCCGCCCAATAGGGTGTGCTCCTTAAGCGAGGGAGATCGACATGGGCAGGACGTGGACCGACTTCGGACCCGATCGGGGTTGTCTTACGCAATTCAACCTGACGATTGGAATCCTCGCGGTCGCGTTGTTCGCGACCAGCGCCCGCGCCGATGTGCTCGATGTCATGCGCGGGGAGCTTGAACGTTCGCACCAGGTTCTCACCGAGCAACCGACGCCCATCCACTACCTGAGCTACGAGATCACCGAGGACAAAACGGCGTCCGTGAACGGTGCCTTCGGCGCGGTGACGGGGTGGAACGAGAGCGAGACCCGAGGTCTGGACATCGACCTCCGTGTCGGTAGCCCGGATTTCGACAATACCCGCGAACTGCGCTCCCAGCGCGGCGGGTTCCCCGGTTTCAGGACCATCGTCCAAGTGCCCCTGGAGGACGAAGCGCTCAGAACCATCATCTGGTACCACACGGACCGGAAGTACAAGGAGGCGCTGGAGCGCTTCACGATGGTCCAGTCCGACGAGCAGGTCAGTGTTGAGGCGGACGACTCGTCGGGCGACTTTTCGGTGGAGAAGGCCGAACTGGCGACCGAAGAGACGCTTGCCATCGAAGTCGATCGCGCCGCTTGGGAAGAAAAGGCTCGCCGCTTTTCCGCGCCGTTCGCGGCGTCGCCGCACGTGTTCGCGGCGAACGCGACGATCTGGGCCGACGCCGAGACCCGCTGGTTCGTCAACACCGAGGGTTCGGCGATCAAGACGTCGAACGCCTACTACCGGATTTCGATTTCCGCCTCCACCCGCGCCGACGACGGCATGGTACTGCCGCGCACCGAGCAGTTCTTCTCGCTGACTCCCGACGGTTTGCCCGACGATGAGACGGTAATGGCGACCGTCCACCAAATGGTCAGCGACCTCGAAGCCCTGCGCGAAGCGCCGCTTGTCGAACCCTATACGGGACCGGCCATGCTGTCGGGCCGGGCAAGCGGCGTGTTCTTCCACGAAATCCTGGGCCACCGGTTGGAGGGACATCGGCAGAAGGGCGCCACGGAGGGACAGACCTTCCGCAAGATGGTGGGCGAGGCCGTTCTGCCGGAGACCTTTTCGGTGGTGTTCGACCCGACCATCAACCGACTCGGAGGCACGGACCTCGTCGGTGCCTACCGCTATGACAACGAGGGCGTGAAAGCGCGTCGCGTGCCGGTGATTGTCGATGGCGTGCTGACCAACTTCCTGATGGGGCGGATTCCCATCGAGGGTTTCCCCAAGTCCAATGGACACGGTCGCAAGAACACCGGATTCGCGCCGGTGGCGAGGCAATCGAACCTGATCGTGGAGGTGTCGCAGACGAAGACCCGCGACGAGTTGAAAGCCCAGTTGCTCGCCATGGCGGAGCAGGAAGGCAAGCCCTTCGGCTTGTTGTTCGATCGCATCCAGGGTGGATTCACCATCACCGGCCGGTCCCTGCCGAACGCGTTCAATGTCACGCCCACCGTGGTCTACCGGATCAATCTCGACGGTTCCGAGGAGCTCGTGCGCGGCGTCGACCTGATCGGTACGCCGCTCACCGCGTTCAGCCGAATCGTCGCGGCCGGAGACGACCTGGAGGTGTTCAACGGAACATGCGGTGCCGAATCCGGTCCCGTGCCGGTCTCGGCGGTTTCGCCGTCGATTCTGGTCTCTCAGATCGAGGTGCAGAAAAAGGACAAGTCCCAGACCCGGTTGCCGATTCTGTCGCCGCCCGGGAATCCGTCGAGAGCGTTTGGTGTGGTGGGGGGGCCGGTTTCGGCGGGAGCACTCCGATGAAATGGATGCGGAGCACCGTTGCGGCCACGGCGCTGGCTTTGGCCGCTACGCCCCCGGCCGAAGAAGCGGCGAAGGACAGCGTCCTGATGCAGGCGTTGCGCGACGAGCTGGCACGGTCGATGGAAGAACTGCAACTCGAGGATGCCGAGAAGCCCTACTTCCTGGCCTACCGCGTATTCGAAAGCGCCACCAGTAGCGCGACCGCCAGCCTCGGCGGACTTCTCAATGCCAACAACGCATTCAACCGCCAGTTGGTGGTGGAACTGCGCGTGGGCGACTACGACTTCGACAACACGAACTTCATGTCGCTCCGGAACCCCGCGGCGATGTCGCCTGCCGTTGCGTCGCTCGCCGTCGACGACGACTACGACACGTTGCGGCGGCAGATCTGGCTGGCGACCGACACCGCCTACAAGCGGGCCCTCGATCAGCTCGCGGGGAAACGCGCCGCACTTCAGAACAAGACCCAGGTGGAGGAGGTCGCGGACTTTGCCCGGGAGGAGCCGTACCAGTTCGACGGATGGTCCGAGTCCCGAATGGACACCTCGCCGGCGCCGGACCTGGCGGTCGAGGTGTCGGCAGCCATGCAGGGGATGCCGCATCTGTCACGCTCCGAAGTGCGTGTTCTCACCTCCTTCGACCGCAGTTGGTTCGTGAACAGCGAGGGGTCGGCCTTCGTCCGGGAGACACCTTTCATCGGACTGTATGCGCTCGCCGCATCCCAAGCCGATGACGGCGCGGAGCTGCAGGACGGGGTCCACGTCTGGGTCAGGCATTGGGAGGAGATGCCGGACTTGTCGGCCCTGACAGCGGACGTACAGGCCATGGCGAACCGGCTGCTTGAGCGGCGCGAAGCACCCGCATCCGATCGCTATTCGGGCCCGGTGCTGTTCGAGGGTCAAGCGGCAGCGGAGCTCATCACCCAGGTTCTCGGGCCGCGCCTGATCGCGCTCCGGCTGCCGACGTCGGACGACCCGCGAATGGAACAGGCCATCATGGCGCAGTTGCGCAATCCGTTCCTCGACAAGATCGGCGGCCGCGTCTTGCCCCGGTTCCTGTCCATGGTCAGCGACCCGACGCTCGAGGCCCACGAGGGTGTTCCTTTTCAGGGCCGACAGCCCGTGGACGACGACGGCGTGCCCGCTCGGCGCGTCGTGCTGGTCGAGCGGGGGATGCTCAGGAACCTGCTGTCCACCCGCGCGCCGCTTGCCGAGGTGCCGGCAAGCAGCGGCAGCCGCTGGCGGGACGGGCCGGTGCCGAGCAATATCATCGTGCAGCCGTCCCGGGGCATGAGCGCCGAGGAAATGAAGGAGGAGTTGTTCCTGCTGGCGGAGGACCGCGGGCTGGACCACGCCATCGTCGTGCGCCGCATCGGCACCCGGTTGGCGAAACTGGCCACCGGAGGGCTCGGTTTCTTCGGTCCGGAGGCATCCAGCGTCGAGCCGCTGATCGGCGTCTACAAGGTCTATCCCGACGGCTCGGAGGAGCGCATACGGACGGCGAGCCTGTCGGCGTTCTCCGAGTCGGACTTCCGGGATATCGTCGCTGTATCCGAGGCGACGACCCGTCACGAAACGGGTTTCTCGTCCATCCCAGCCGGGGCGCCGGGGACGGGCAGCGGCCCGATCTGGCCGATTTCGGTGATCACGCCCGCGCTGTTGTTTGAGGACGTCACCGTGCGCCGGCCGCCCGGGAACCTCCGCAAGCCGCCTGTAACGCCACATCCGCTGGCGAAGGAATGAAGGTCAGTCGTATGGCCACACCTCAAGGCCGTGGATCGCGTTCCTGACATCCATCGATAGGTTCACCGAGACGATCCGGCGATTGCCCGCAAGGTCGTAGACGACAACCGTCGAAGGTGACGAGCCGCCGACCACCACCGAGTCGGACAGCACTGCAAGGCCGCGCGCGAAGCCCTGGCGAGCGACGTGGCCGTCGTCGAACTCGGCGTGCCGAAGGTCCTTGAGCGGATACTTGGGTACCGCCATGGCGCGGTCTTCGGTTCCATCGCGCCCCGCGTAGCGTAGGCGGTCGGCTTCGCTGTCGTTGAACAGAACACCATTCCGGAAGGGTCGCGCGTTGTGCGTGCCGGCGGGCAACTCGGCGCTCATGGCAAGCGTCGTGCCGT
>JAPOYW010000552.1:0-1855 GCA_026706425.1 Gammaproteobacteria bacterium | reverse complement strand
TGAAGTGCACCATGCCGCCCGTACGCAGGCCACTCAAGTACATGCCGTCGTCGTTGCAGTGCACATTGTTGATGTGCAGCTTGTTGAGTTGCAGCGGACCGTCATCGCCGTGGGGATCGTAGATCTCGCCCCTGAACCGGAACCGTTGCACGTCGACGTGCATGGCCCAATTGAACGTCTTGTCGTCGAGATCGAATCCGATGATCGAATCGAATCCGGTCGAAGCGATGTAGAGGGTGCGCTGGTGGACGCTCGTTTCGTGGCAGTGTTTCAAGTACGGGTTGCGCCACGAACCGATCAACGAGAAGTCCGGACGGAAGGCGAACAGTTCGTCGCTCGCGGTGATGTACACGGCGTCGCCGTCGAAGGCGATGCCCCGCAGGCCCCGGTCGCCTCCCCGCCCGGACCAGTCGATCCCTGCGTCGTTCCAGTCGAGTTTGAGCTCGGCCTGCTGGCGTTCGAGGTCCAAGAGGTAGACGCCCCCATGGCTCTCGCCTTGCTGGCTGCCGCGCACGACGGAAGTGGCCAGCAGCTTCACTTGACCCGACGACCGCGAGGCGGTCGTCTATCTAGAAGCGGAACGTGGCGCTGAGGCCGATGCTGCGCGGCGCGACGTAGGACCGGATGTTGTGGAAGCGCGCATCGCCGAACTGGGCTGCCTGGTAGTTGCCGCCGTTGTCCAGGTAGTTGATCGTGCGTTCGTCCCAGATGTTGTTGACCTCCAGCATGAACTGCGGTCCATCGGGAAGTTCGATGCCGAGCTGGAAGTTGCTGAGCGTCCACGACGGTTGTTTGCCCTCGGGGTCTTCGGCGATGGCGCTGGAGAGGCCGTTGTAGACCTCGGACTGGTGGCTGGTGTCGTAGCGCACCCAGAGGTCGCCCCAGTCGCGCCAGTTCCAGAACGTGTATTCGACGGCGAAGTAGTACTTGAACTCCGGCGAGATGGGCATCGTGGTGCCGTCGGTAATCTTGTCGCCGTCGAGCAGCGTGAACTCGGAATTGAACTCGGGGTCGGCCAGGAAGATGCTGCCCTCGAAGCGCAGGCTGTCGGTGATGCTGGCGTCCCAGGTGACCTCCACCCCCATGGTGCGGGCCGTATCGCCGTTGATCATGCCGCGCAGCCACCACTTGTCGTCGACGCCGCCGGCGTTGTCGATCTGGATGTCCTCCCAGACCATGTAGAACGCGGACACGTTCAACTGCAGGCGGTTGTCGAACCATTCGCTCTTCAAGCCCGCTTCGTAGTTGTTCAGGATGTCGGCGCCGTAGTTCTGCGGCACGAGACCGGTGGCGGCCGCGCGCTGGCTGTTCGAGCCGCCGAGCCGGAATCCCTGGCTGAACAGCGCATACACCATGCGGTCGTCGTCGAGGATGTACTGGGCGGAGAGCTTCAGGGCGGTGTCCTGCTCCACGCCCGCCGCTCGGTAGGCGCCGTCGGTGTCGAGAGCGGAGAGCGGCGGCAGGCCGTGCGGGAAATGGAACTGGTCGTATTCGTTGCGGTCGTACTCGAACCAGCGCAGACCCACGGTCGTGGTCAGCCGGTCGCTCATGTCGTAGACCAGTTCGCCGAACGCGGCGGTCTGCTCGACGGCCCGGACGAAGTGGTTGAAATAGCCGATGTCCGAGGGTGCCAGCGGGTAGTCGATGTGGTCGTACGCCGCGTAGTAGGTGTAGGCGTAGTAGTTGGCCGTCTCCCAGGCCACGGTGTCCATCAGCGCCGCGTTCTGCGAGCCGTAGAACCATTCGTCGTCGACGTCCTCGTAGAACGCGCCGACCATCCACTGCAGCCGACTCGCGCCCGTCGAGGTGAGCCGGACCTCCTGCGAGAAGCGTTCCTGCGTCTGGTCGTTGAAGA
>JAPOYW010000458.1:16904-17413 GCA_026706425.1 Gammaproteobacteria bacterium | reverse complement strand
CCCTCCCGCATCGACTGCTCCGGGGCGAGGGCGCGCAGTAGGCTGCCGTTCAGACTCTGCCGCACCTCCCGGTTGGGGTAGCCCAGCCGGTAGAAGGTCTTGTCGCCAGCGTTCTCTTCCGCCGCGATGGTGAGGTAGCCGCCCTGGAACAGCAGCGCTTCCGTGGCGATGTGCTCCGCGTCGAACGCGGAAAGCAGTTCGTCGCTGCCGATCATGTCGTCGAGGTCCACTGAACTCACCCCGCGCGCGGTAAGCATGTCCACCAGGAAGGCGGGCGAGCCGGTCTCGAACCAGTGCGCGGCGAACCGGCGCGTGCGGAACAGCAGCAGCACGTCGAACGGGTTGTAAACCGTCTCCTCGCCGAGCCAGCCGTAGCCGTTGTACCACTCCCGAATGGCGTCACGGTCGAGGCCAGGCAGTTCGGGCGCGAACACGGTATCGACATCCCGCTCGGTGTAGCCGCAGATGGTCGCGAAGCGCGAATCCAAGGTGATGTCCACGAGGTTGTT
>JAPOYW010000458.1:0-16894 GCA_026706425.1 Gammaproteobacteria bacterium | reverse complement strand
CGAAAAAAGGCTCACCTTCGTGAACTTGCTCACCCCCGTTAACAGCGCGAACTCGATGTGCGCGTCCGCGAACTTGATGGTGGCGTAGAGGCTGCGCAGATAGCTGCGATTGGCCGCTGCGGCTTCGGCGTCGTCCAGCACATCGAGGATCGGCTTGTCGTACTCGTCCACAAGCACCACCACGCGCTCTCCGGTTTGCTGATGCAGGCATTCCAGGAGGTGCGCAAGTCGTTCTGGCGCCGTCGGATAGGCGGAGACCGCACCTGTCTCGCGTTGGACCGCATCGAGTTGTGCCATGGTGTTGGCATGCAGGAGCCCCGGATCGGCGAAACTCCCCATGCTGAAGTCGAGCCGCACGACCGGACGCGACACGGACCAGTCCCACTGCCCGTGGATGGCGAGGCCGCGAAACAGCGGCTCGTTGGCCTCGAAGAGCTCCTTCAGCGTGTCCACCAGCAGGCTCTTGCCGAAGCGTCGCGGCCGGGACAGGAAATAGCGCGTACCGCCGGCGATCAAATGCCGCAGATGCTCGGTCTTGTCAACGTAGTAGCAGCCGTCCTCCCGGATCCTCCGGAAAGTCTGGATGCCGATTGGCAGCGTGCGTTTGGCGGGCTGGATGTCCGGTTCCCGGTTGCGGTTGGGCGACCCGATTATGCGCGTCGGGTCCGCCAAGGCAAACCGGAAGCAGGTTCTCCCCGACCGGCTAGCGGCGCTCGAATGCGCGTGTGCGTGAGTTCGAGCGTCTTCCCTCGTCGGGCCGAGCGTCGCTCGCCGAGTCGTTTTGCTGCGGCTTGACCGGTGCGCGCTGCACCGGCCGTTGGCGCTGCGGTGCGTTTCTGCTTGGCGCGACGCGTTGCGGCCGAGCCGGCGGACTCGATGCCTGTCGCGGCGGGGTGGCGCGAGGCCGGCTCTGCGGTCGCGGCGGATCGACTCGATGCCGCTGCGGTTCTACGACTCGCGGCTCTGCCCGGCGTTGGAACGCGCGCGTCCGCGCATTGCGCTCGAGCTCGGCGGAGCGCTGCCGGTCGACTGTGGATCGTGCCGGTTGGCGCGTCTCGGGTGTTGCGCGTTGTGCAGACCGAGTCGCGCTTCGTGGTGCGCTTCGGCGGTCGGCTTCGCGCTGGAACACCCGGGTTCTCGGATTCGACTGACGAACATCCTCCCTCGTGCGCAAGTCGTTCTCGCGCACAACCGGCCGTTGCTGGACCGTCGTCGTCCGCGGAGATGCACTTCCCGACGGTGCCCGTTGCTCCGGACGGCGTTGAAACGCCCGGGTTCGAGCGTTGAGGCTGTCTTGGCGCGGTTCGAGTGTGTCGACGCGGTCTGGAACCGTCGGTCGCCGCGTCGGTTGGGGAGGAGTGCGCGTCACCGTTGGGCGGCGTTCTACTGGCCGGGCCTCACGACGTTCGAATGACCGGGTCCGGGCATTTCGGTCGGACACCGACCGGTTCGTGGTCGCTGATCGGCGTTGGTTCGCTTCCGCGACACGCGGTGGCGGGGCCACGGTTCGATTCGGGCTCGCCGCGACCCCGGAGTCCCGGCGCAGAAACGGGCTTACGTGAGGGCTCGCCGGACGATCCACCCGTTCGGCCCCCGTGGCGGCCCGGTTGCTGTTCGGCGGCTGCCCCGTGCGTTGGAAAGTCCGCAGTCGGGGATTGGTCTGGCGGTCCTCCTCGATGCGCGGCTCGCTCCGGCGTTGGGTGGCCAGTTGGATCCGCGGGTGACCCGGATCCACGCGCCGCCAGAGCGTGCTCGGCCGCGACACGACTGCTCGGCTCTCGCTCTCGCGGGGCCGGACGCCACGCCGATCCCGGTCGCGGTCGTCGCCATCGCGTCGGCCCCGCACATCCCGGTCACGATCTCCGCGGCGGCGGTCCCGGTCGCCGCGGCGGTCGTCCCGGTCGCGGCGCTCGTAGCGTCGCCCATCGTGTCGGTCGGCGCGATGCCGGTGCCTGTCGTGATGGTGATGATGGCGCACCGGCAAGCGGAAACTCGGGTTGTAGCACCGCCAATCCCAGGTTCCCGGGAAGTAGCGGTACGTCCAGCCGCCGTAGTCGCTGAAGACGTAGTAGCGCGCGGGGTCGTAGATCCACGACACGCGGTATCTGTACACCGGCCGATCCACGTATCGGTACACCGTCTGCGTTCGGTAGACGGGCTGTTCGACGACGGCCACCTCCTTGACCACGGTTGGCGTTGCCGTCACGGGCTCGACCACCTCGACCGACTGAACGACTTCGACAGACGGCTCTGCGGGCGGCGCCCCGGGTTGGTCGGTCGGGATCTCGTCCTCGACGACGGCCTCGCGAACCGTGGCCGTGGCTGCAGCCAGCAACGCCGAGCGCGGCTCCAGGACCGCCACGAGCAGGTTCAGATCCAGTGCGCCCGAGAAGTCGAGTACCCACTCGACACCGGCTTCTCCGACATCGGCTGCTGGAATGCGCACCTCGTACCAGGACTCGGCGGAGCCTTCGGGAATGTCGACGGCGCCGGAAGCCCACTCGTCGAGGAGCAGCTCGGCGCTGCCGCCGCGCCGGGAACGGGCGATGAGAACGACCTCGCGCAGGTGGAAGTCCGAGGCCGTGAACGAGGTCCGTTCGTCGAGCAGAGCGTCCACATCGAGATTCTCTCCCCAGTCGACGGTGACGTCGTCGACCGGAATCTCGACACTGATCCGGTACTGCTCAGGATCGGCTTCCTGCGCAACAACATCGCGAATGGCATCTGGCGCTGCTTCGGCGTCTACCTCGGCGTCCACGTTCTCGTAGCCCGCGCATCCCACCAGCAAACCGACCGCAATCGTGGCGCACACCGCATCGCTCCAGTTCATGTCCACCTCCACCAGGTAGTTCACGGCAAGCTTAGCCACGGGTAAGTGAACCGAAACTGAACACGTTGTTCGGCCTCCGCGTTGGGATTAATGTGCCGCCCTTCGGAAGTCGGAGGCGAACCGATGCTCCAACGTCAACATCGAGCGGCGGCATTGGCCGTACTCGCCATCGTCCTATGCACTGACCTGCCGGGCCATGCAGCGCAGGAAGCCACCGGCAGGGAGGGCGCGGTGGCTTCACGGTCGCCGCAAGCGACGGAGGTGGGAATCGAGGTGTTGCGCCGAGGCGGCAACGCCATCGACGCGGCAGTCGCCGTCGGTTTCGCTTTGGCGGTGACCCACCCCTCCGCCGGCAACGTCGGCGGCGGCGGATTCATGGTGATCCGGTTGGCCAACGGCGAACTCGTCGCCAACGACCACCGCGAAAGAGCACCGTCGAAGGCCCACCGCGACATGTTCCTAGACGAGGACGGCGAAGTCGTCGATGGACTGTCCACCGCGTCGCACCTCGCCGTCGGCGTGCCCGGCAGCGTCGACGGCCTGCTCGGCGTGCTCGAGCGACACGGCACCCTGTCCCGCCAGGAGGTCATTGCGCCGGCACTCGCCCTGGCCCGGGACGGCTTTCCCCTACCCGCGGACATTGCCGCGCAGTTCGCGCGCCTACGTTCGCGCTTCGAGCCCTACCCGGCGAGCCTCGCCAAGTTCACCCGAGCAGACGCAAGTCCACTGGAAGCCAGCGATCTGTTTCGGCAACCGGACTTGGCGGCGACGCTTGCCCGCATTGCGGAGCACGGCCGCGCGGGCTTCTACGAAGGAGAGACGGCCGACCTCATCGTCGCGGAAATGGCTCGCGGCGGCGGGCTGATCGGCCACCGGGATCTCGCCGAGTACCGGTCCGTGTGGCGCGAGCCGGTGCGGGGCACCTACCGCGGCTACCAGATCGTCTCCATGCCGCCGCCATCCTCCGGCGGTGCGTTGCTGATCCAGATGCTGAACATGCTCGAACCCTACGACCTGGCGACCCTCGGCCGAGGCAGTCCGGCCACGGTGCACCTCATGATCGAAGCGCAACGACGCGCCTACGCCGACCGGGCGGAGCACCTAGGCGACACCGACTTCTACGACGTGCCGCTCGAGATGCTCATGGCCAAGGACTACGCGAAGCAACGGTTCGCGGATTTCGATCCCGATGCGGCCTCCCGTTCAGCCGACATCGGCGCCGGAAATTGGCCTGACGAGAGTCCCGAGACAACCCATGTCTCGACAATGGACCGCGCCGGCAACGCCGTGGCGTACACCACCACCCTGAACCTGGGCTACGGATCAAAGATCGTCGTGGCCGGCGGGGGGTTTTTGCTCAACAACGAGATGGACGATTTCTCCAGCAAGCCGGGCGTTCCGAACTCCTTCGGCCTTGTCGGCGCCGAAGCCAATGCCATCGAGCCCGGCAAACGGATGCTGAGTTCCATGACCCCGACCTTGGTCCTGAAGGACGGCGAACCGGTGTTGGCGACCGGCTCGCCCGGTGGCAGCACGATCATCACCACCGTCCTGCAGGTCGTTACGAACGTCATCGACCACGGCATGGACATCGTGCGAGCGGTGGCCGCTCCCCGGTTCCACCACCAGTGGCAGCCGAACCAGGTTCGCTACGAGCCGGACACGGTCTCCGCGGCCACCCTGACCAGCCTCTCGAAGATCGGTCACGTCGGTTTCCGCGAAACGCCCGGCATCGGCGACGCGAACTCGGTGATGCGCGTTGGCGACGAAATCACCGCCCGCTCCGACCCGCGCAACGCCGGCGCGGCAGCCGCGTACTAGAATCAATGGCAAGACGCGATTTTCTTGCTGCGTGGGGCGAAAATCGCGGTTTTCAAGGCCTTTTTTTCCTGTTTCTGAGCCCAATCATCCGGTTCATCGACTGATTAAACACCGAAAAACAGGAGAAGCCGACATGAATATCGTACGCTGGAACCCTTTCCACGAACTCGATCAGGTCTTCGACCGCTACATGGCGCCGGTGCCGGGATCGTTCGTTCCGAACGGCCACGACTGGCGACCGCTGGTCGACATCCGCGAGACGGAAGACGCCTACCGCGTCGACCTCGAACTGCCTGCGATCGATCCCAAGGACGTGAACATCACGTTCAAGGACGGCGTCTTGAGCGTCTCCGGTGAACGTCAGTTCGCCAACGACGACGAGTCTGGACGCGTCCACCGGAGCGAGCGTCGCTACGGCAAGTTCACGCGCAGTTTCCGACTGCCCGAGGATGCCGACGCCGACGCCATCCGTGCCACCGCCAAGGACGGCGTGATCTCGATCGCGGTCGCCAAGAGCGCGAAGGCCGCGGCCAAGGAGATCGAGGTCGAACTGGCCTGACCAGTGCCTGACCGCACCCGGTGGTCAACCCGCCGGGTGCCCTGGGCACCCTCAACTGGTGTCAAGGCTCGCAGTCGCAGTCTCCTTGCCGAATCGGCCCTCGAAGAGACGCCGAATCGGCCCTCGAAGAGACGCATTGAGCGACCGTGTGGATGCCAATGTTGCGTGTAAGATACGCACCCCTGCGCCGCGACCCCCCTGGACCCGAATGAGCCGCGACAGCTTCGCCACCCGCACGACCCTTCACGTCGACGACGTCGATTACGACTACTTCAGTCTGCCCAAGGCGGCCGAGGCAGGAGCAGGCGACGTGGCTCGTTTGCCGATGTCCTTGAAGATCCTGCTCGAAAACCTGCTCCGGTTCGAGGACGGGGTCACCGTGAGCCGCGAGGACATCGAGGCCTTGGCGAACTGGGCGGACGAGGCCCCCGAAGCGCGCGAGATAGCCTACCGGCCGGCGCGGGTCCTCATGCAGGACTTCACCGGCGTGCCGGGTGTTGCGGACCTGGCCGCCATGCGCAGCGCGGTCGTCGGCGCGGGCAAGGATCCGGCCATCATCAATCCGCTCTCGCCCGTGGATCTGGTCATCGACCACTCGGTGATGGTCGACCGGTTCGGCAACGCCGCCGCATTCGACGAGAACGTCGCCATCGAGATGGAACGCAACACCGAACGCTACCGGTTCCTGCGCTGGGGCCAGAGCGCTTTCGACAACTTCCGCCTCGTGCCGCCGGGCACCGGCATCTGCCACCAGGTGAACCTCGAATACCTGGCGAGAACGGTGTGGACGAAGACCGAGAACGGGCGCAACGTCGCCTACCCCGACACCCTGGTGGGCACCGACAGCCACACCACGATGATCAACGGCCTGGGGGTGCTCGGCTGGGGAGTCGGGGGAATCGAGGCCGAAGCGGCGATGCTCGGCCAGCCCATCTCCATGCTGATTCCGGAAGTGGTCGGCTTTCGATTGGACGGTGCGCTAGCGGAGGGCATTACCGCGACCGACCTGGTACTGCGCGTGGTGCAGATGCTGCGCGAGCACGGCGTGGTCAGCAAGTTCGTGGAGTTCTACGGCGACGGCCTCGACCAACTGCCGCTGGCGGACCGCGCCACCATCGCCAACATGGCCCCGGAATACGGCGCTACCTGCGGGTTCTTCCCCGTAGACGCCGAGACCGTGCGCTACCTCGAACTGTCCGGACGGCCCGCCGAGACCGTTGCCCTCGTAGAGCAGTACGCCAAGGCCCAGGGTCTCTGGCGCGACGCCTCCGTCGAAGCCGCCTATTCTTCAACGCTCGAACTCGACCTGGGTTCGGTGCGGCCTTCCCTCGCGGGCCCGAAGCGGCCCCAGGACCGGGTCGACATCGCCGAGGTCGGTCGCGCCTTCGACGAGGCGCTGGAACTCGCCGGGGGACGCGGCGACACACGCGTGCCCGTCGACGGAACCGACTACGATCTGGGTCACGGCGACGTCGTCATCGCGGCGATCACGTCCTGTACGAATACGTCGAACCCGGCGGTGATGCTGGGCGCGGGCCTCGTGGCGAAGAAGGCCGTGGAACATGGCCTCAGGGTCAAGCCGTGGGTAAAGACGTCATTGGCACCCGGATCAAAGGTAGTCACCGAGTATCTCGAAGCCACGGGCCTGCAGGAGTACCTCGACCGAATAGGCTTCAACCTCGTCGGCTACGGCTGCACCACCTGCATCGGCAATTCCGGTCCCTTGCCGGAGCCGGTCTCGGCGGCCATTCGGGATGGCGACCTGGTCGTCGCCTCGGTGCTCTCCGGCAACCGCAACTTCGAGGGCCGCGTCCACCAGGAAGTGCGCACCAACTGGCTGGCGTCACCGCCCCTGGTGGTCGCCTACGCATTGGCCGGCACAACCCGCATTGACTTGGAGCGGGAACCCATCGGCCGGGACGCCCGCGGCAACGATATCTTCCTGCGTGATATCTGGCCGGCCAACGCGGAGATCCAGGACGCCGTGGCCGCGGTGTCCCCCGCCATGTTCGACCGCCAATACGCAGACGTATTCACCGGGCCCGAGGCCTGGCAGGCCATCGAGGTGGACGAAGCCGACACCTACGGCTGGGGGAACTCCACCTATATCAAGGAGCCGCCGTTCTTCTCGGCCGGCGGCGACCTCGACCAGTCCGTCGAAGTGACCGGCGCACGCATACTAGCCCTGCTCGGCGACTCGGTGACCACCGACCACATCTCGCCCGCAGGCGCCATTCAACCCGCGAGCCCGGCGGGCGAATACCTGCAGCAGCACGGCGTTGACGTCGCCGAGTTCAACTCCTACGGGTCGCGGCGCGGCAACCACGAAGTGATGGTGCGCGGCACCTTCGGCAACATCCGCATCCGGAACGAAATGACGCCGGACCGGGAGGGCGGCTGCACGCGCCATATACCGACCGGGGACGAACTGGCGATCTACGACGCGGCCGTGCGCTACCAGGGCGTCGGCACGCCGCTGGTCGTGTTCGCCGGCAAGGAGTACGGGACGGGGTCAAGCCGGGACTGGGCCGCGAAGGGTACGCGACTGCTCGGCGTTCGCGCGGTCGTCGCCGAGAGCTTCGAGCGCATCCACCGCTCCAATCTGATTGGAATGGGCGTACTGCCACTCGTGTTCCGACCCGGCGAAAGCCGCGCCTCGCTCGGGCTCAACGGGGACGAGATCGTCGACATCGCGTTGCCGGAAGGTGTCCAGGACGCCAAGCCCCGACAGGAACTGGTGCTGAGAATCCGCCGGGCCGACGACTCGGTCGTCGAGACCAGGGTGCGTTCCTGCCTCGATACCGAAACCGAGATAGGCTACTTCCGGTGCGGGGGGATCCTGCAGTACGTGCTCAACCGCCGGCTGGACACCGTTTGAAGCAGCCCGAGCACAACTGCGGGAGACGTTCGCCGAACTCCTCGGGTCACCAGCAATCCTCGGTCATCGTGTCACCCGCCAGCGCACCACGACACCGGGACAGCTATTGGCCGAACTCTGCGAAGGCTGTGAGACCGCCCATGTGGGCGGCTAATGCGACGACAATGCCGAGGTAGATCAGCACCAGCACACCTTGGACGAGGAAGAACGTCTTGAGCTTCGCGAGCGACTCCCGCAGCAACACCTCGTCTTCCGTCGCGAACGCCACGTCGACACGCCCTGCCGCCTGGAACAGCAACACGCCCAACCAGATCGGCAACCAAGCGATGAGGATGCCAACGATGGTGATTGCGGTGAGAATCCCGGTGAACACCATGCAGACCCCGTGGAACTTTATCCAACCCCGGGCCTCGTAGAGCGGCAGAGCGACTTGCCTCAGATCCACTTGCCTATACCGAACAAGATGCCTTGGGACCGCCGCGCACTCAAGGCCAGAGGCCGTCGAGGTTGAAGGTGATCGCGTCGAACGGGCGGATGTTGATCGGATCGTCGTCCACCGCGCTACCGATCAACACCCATTGCCTAATGCCGGGGGCAAGCCCCTCGCCCTCCCCGGCCGAGGCTTGATCCTCCCGCAACTCGAACACTTCCAGGGTGCGGGCCAAGGGGTCCACGAACCAAAGGTACCTCACCCCTTCCCGGGCATAGACCCGCCGCTTGACGTGCAGGTCGAGCTTGCGCGTAGAGGGCGAGAGCACCTCGCACGCCCAGTCCGGTGCCAATGTGACGTACGCCGTGTCAGGGTAATCCGGCATCCGTTCCCGGCACCAGCCCCCGAGGTCCGGCACCAGGATGTCCTCGCCGAGGTGCAGTTCCGGCTCGAAGACGATCCACCACCCGCCGGGACCGCCGCGGCCCCGGTCGAACGGGCCTCCCAGCTCGCCGCCGAGCCGCGAACTCGCCAACGCATGGGGCATGGCCGGCCGCGGATGAGTGTGCAGCACGCCATCGACGATCTCCGCCACACGATGTTCCGGCGCTTCCAGCACATCCTTGTAGGTGGCCCGAGTGGACTCGAGACGCTGCGGCACGACTTCGCTCATGCGCCACACCTTAGCACGACCAACGCGACCGCCAATCCGCGTCGCCCCGCTGCCAAGTTGACATGCCTCCGGGCGGTGGCGGCGACCAGTGGGCCCAGGTGCGTTCGACGCTGGCGGTGGTCCCCCGACATCGCTATCGGCGCCACGGCCCTTCAGTTAGAGCGCTTCAAACGGGATTCGAGTTCGGCGATCCGCACCAACGCGGCTTCGTGGGCCTTGCGCTCTTCGAGACGCTGGCGCAGTGCGTCTTCGCGTTCGCGCACGGCGTCGTCACGTTGGCGTAGGGCGTCGTGGACCAGCGGAATCCGCTCGCCGGTACGCGGGTCGAGAATGGCCATCTCCGTGCGGTCGTAGGAGATTCCGGCTTCGAGCACGTCGCTCCGGTAGACGCCCGGGCACGACGGCGCGATCCGCTCGTAGACGCCTCCGCGCAGCCGGTAGCCGGTGATCGGGGCGGGAAGCCGGCCGAGTGGGTCGACCTGCCAGAACTCGCGCACACCGAGGTCCCGGTACAGTGCCGGTTTGATGTCCACGTCCCGGCGCCAGGTCTTCTCCGACAGCCCCTCGACCACCAGGTCCGGCGGCCGGCCTTCGACCCAGACCTTGTAGGAGTTCCGAGGGTGTCGGCCGACGCCGAGCGCGACGGTGACGTCCGGCTCGACCGCGGCGGCTCGGTTGCCCTCTTCGAACAGGATCAGCAGGTTCTGCTGGACCATGGCGTCGGGCCGGTCGGCGAGCAGCGCGAAGGCGGCGTTCCTGAAGTAGTTCAGGACGTCGTCGTGGGCGGTGCTCTCCGACAAGGTCTGGTCCTCGAACGGGTAGCCGTCGTCGTCATAGCCGACCGGCGGCCGGGGCAGCCACAGGGCCTCGGCGTGGATCTCGGACAGTGGCGCCCGACATGGCCGTCGGCGCGTCCCTCCGGTGCGTGCGGGCGCGTCTTGCATGGCTGGAATCTACCATAGCGGGTTCCGGTTCGGTGACTCCCGGCAAGCATGCTGCACGCGGAACAAGGAGCGATAGCGAAACCCGCCCGGTCGCTTGTGCGACATTCGCCCGATATCAACCCATTCGGAAACGACAAAGATCCGTTCCCCTTGGCTCGCGCTGACCACGGCGATGCGGTCGCCAGTTGGACGAGAGCCCCGTTTCGGATGTTCTCCCGAATCGCCTCGGGTGGCTGGTCGATCACATGGGCCGGCGCTTGCCTACCCCCCAGACACCGCCTCCAACTCGAACGCCGCCGCCATCAGCGCTTTCGTGTAGTCCGTCTTCGGGGCCTCGAAGACCTGATCGGCACTGCCCTGCTCGACGATCACGCCGTCCTTCATCACCACGAGTTCGTGCGCCAACGCCCGCACCACCTTGAGGTCGTGACTGATGAAGAGATACGCGAGCCCGTGCCGTCGCTGCAGATCGCGCAACAGGTCGACGATCTGCGCCTGTACCGACAAATCGAGGGCCGATGTGGGTTCGTCCAGCACCACGACGGCGGGATTGAGTATCACCGCCCGGGCGATCGCGACGCGCTGGCGCTGACCGCCGGAGAACTCGTGGGGATAGCGATCCTGGGCGTCGGGGTCGAGCCCGACGTCCAGGAGCACGCGCGCCACCTCCTGACGCCGATCCGCGGCGGAGAGTTCCGGCCGATGGATCTTCAGCCCCGCTTCGATGATCTGGTTGACGGAGGAGCGCGGCGACAGGCTGCCGTAGGGATCCTGGAAAACGATCTGCATCTGGTGGCGCAACGGCCGCAGCGCCTTGGCCTTCCAGCCCTGGATGGACTCGTCGCCCAAGCGGATCCCGCCTTCGCTCGCCGTTAGCCGCAGCATCGCCATCGCCAACGTGGTCTTCCCCGAGCCGGACTCGCCGACGATGCCGAGCGTCTGGCCGCGCCGGATTTGCACGGTGACGTCGTCCACGGCGGTCAGAAACCGTTTCGCCGAAAACCAGCCGCGCCCCAGGGGGTACTTGACCGTCAGTTGATCCGCATCCATGACCACCGGGGCATCGGCACGCGCGTCCACCGGGTCGCCGCTCGGCTCCGCCGCCAAGAGACCTCGCGTGTACTCGTGCCGCGGTTCGTTGAACACCCGCTCGGCGCGTCCCTGCTCGACGATCTCGCCCTGGGTCATGACGCAGACCCGGTCCGCCATCTTGCGCACCACGCCGAGGTCGTGGGTGATCAACATGAGCGCCATGTTGAGACGCTCCTTGAGCTCGTTCAGAAGCTCGAGAATCTGTGCCGGGACGGTGCCAGCCAAGGCCGTCGTCGGTTCGTCCGCGATCAGGAGATCCGGTTCGTTGGCGAGCGCCATCGCGATCATGACCCGTTGGCGCTGGCCACCGGAGAGTTCGTGGGGATAGGCGCCGAGGCGCTCGGTGGCGTTGGGCAGCGCCACCATGTCAAGCAGCTCCAGAGCGCGTTCACGGCCGTCGTGCTTGCCCATGCCCCGATGCACGAACAGGATCTCGCCGAGCTGCTGCTCGATGGTGTGCAGGGGATTGAGCGACGTCATCGGCTCCTGGAACACCATGCCGACCCGTTCACCCCGGATCTTCAGCATGTCGTCCTCGGACGCGCCGATCACCTCCTGGCCATCGACCCGCACCGACCCCCGGGGATGGCTCGCGTACTGGTACGGCAACAGCTGCATCACCGACAGCGCGGTGACGGACTTGCCGGAACCGGACTCGCCGACAATCCCCATCGTCTCGCCCCGGTCGATGTGGAAACTCGCGCCGGTGACGACTTCCTCGTCGCGGAACGCCACCGCGAGATCGTCGACTTCGAGGATCCGACTGCCACCGACCAAGGGTTTCACTTGTTCGCCACCAGTCGGACAAACCTTGCCCACATGAGATTTCGCGTCGCGAAATCTCGGGCGACCGTGAAGCGGTCGCGTTTCATACGGCGGATCGCCTCGGGTCGAAGGCGTCGCGAACGCCTTCGCCGACGAACACCAGCAACGTCAGCATGATGGCCAGGGTGAAGAAACCGGCGAGGCCCAGCCACGGTGCCTGGATATTGGCCTTGCCTTGGGCCAGCAGTTCGCCGAGCGATGGGTAGCCCGCCGGCAGCCCGAAGCCGAGGAAGTCGAGGGACGTGAGCGTCGTGATGGAGCCGTTCAGGATGAAGGGCAAATACGTCAGCGTCGCCACCATGGCGTTCGGCAGCACGTACCGGGTCATGATGGTGAGGTTCTTCTCGCCGAGGGCGCGGGCCGCGTTGACGTAGTCGAAATTGCGCGTGCGCAGGAACTCGGCGCGCACCACCGCCACCAGCGCCATCCAGTTGAAGAGCAGCAACAGCAATAGAAGCGCGATGGGATTGGGTTCGATCAGGCTCGTCAGGATGATGATCACGAACAGCACCGGCAGCCCCGCCCAGATCTCCACCACGCGCTGGCCGATCAGGTCGATCAGACCGCCGAAATAGCCTTGGGTCGCTCCGACGGCGATGCCGATGATGGCCGAGAGGAACGTCAGGCCGAGGCCGAACAGGACCGACAGCCGGAACCCGTAGATGATCCTCGCGGTCACGTCCCGGGCGACATCGTCGGTGCCGAGCCAATGCCTCAGGCTCGGCGGTTCCGGCACCGCGCCTTCGGTGTAGAAGTCGATAGTGTCGTAGCTGAACGGGATCGGCGGCCACACCATCCAGCCGTCGCCGGCTTCGATCAGCTCCTTGACGTGGTGGGAGGTGTACACCGCCTCGGTCTCGAACACGCCGCCGAATTCCGTCTCCGGATAGAAGAAGAAGACCGGCGCGTACAGTTCGCCCTTGTAGCCCATGACGATCGGCTTGTCGTTGGCGATGAATTCCGCGAACAGGGACAGGACGATCAGGATGGAGATGATCCACAAGCTCACGTAGCCGCGGCGGTTGGCCTTGAAGTTCGCCCACCGTCGCCGTGTCAGAGGCGAGATCCGGCCCGGTTTCGGCGGCGCCGTCCGTTCGTCCACGACGTAGCCGTCCGTCGGCGCCATGGTTCCCGGCAAGGTGGTGGCCATCAGGTTTCCCGGGTCTCGAAGTCGATGCGGGGGTCCACGAGGGTGTAGACGATGTCGCCGACCAAGGTCATGGCGAGACCGACGAACGTAAAGACGAACAGCGTCCCGAACATGATCGGGTAGTCGCGGCGCAGCACCGCCTCGAATCCGAGCAGGCCCAAGCCGTCCAGCGAGAAGATCACCTCGATCAGGAGCGCGCCCGTGAACAGGATGCCGACCAGCGCGGCGGGGAATCCGGCGATGACGATCAGCATGGCGTTGCGGAACACGTGGCCGTAGAGCACGCGGCGCTGGTTGAGGCCCATCGCCCGGGCGGTCAACACGTACTGCTTGGCGATCTCGTCCAGGAACGAATTCTTGGTGAGCATCGTCAACGTGGCGAAGCCGCCGATCGTCAATGCCGTCACCGGCAGAGCCAGATGCCAGAAGTAGTCGCCGACCTTGCCGATGAGCGACAGGTCGTCGAAGTTGTTGGAGGTGAGACCCTTCAACGGGAACAGGTCGAGATAGGATCCCCCGGCGAACAGCACGATCAGGAAGATCGCGAACAGGAAGCTCGGCACCGCGTAGCCGACGAAGATGAGCCCGCTGGTCCAGGCGTCGAAGCGGGTCCCGTCACGCACCGCCTTGGCAACACCCAGCGGAATCGAGATCGAGTAGATGAGGAGCATCGACCACAGGCCCAGGGAGATGGACACCGGAAACCGCTCGATGATGAGATCGACGACGGGGCGGTCCTGGTAGTAGCTGACTCCCAGGTCGAAGGTCAGGTAGTCACCGATCATCTTGAAGTAGCGCTCGTGCATGGGTCGGTCGAAACCGAACTGCTTCTCGATCATCTCGATCAACTCGGGGTCGAGACCCTGGGCGCCGGCAAGCTGGCTCTCGGCGGTGGTGGCCTCCATCGCCTGGGGTCCGGCGTCGGCCCCCGCGATGCGGCTCGCCGCGCCGGCATCCTGGCCGGTCAATGTCGCGATCATCTGGTCGACCGGCCCACCCGGCGCAAGCTGGACGATGAAGAAATTGATGGTGATGATCCCGATCAGGGTCGGGAAGATCAGCAGGATCCGGCGGGCAACGTACCTACCCACGTCGAACGCGTCCCTCTACCCCGACCATCCCCATACCATACCTGATAGCGGCCCAATTAAGGCGGACGCCACCAACCCTACGAAAAACGCGCCGGCGAGAACGGTGCGGGGTCGAAGCGGGTGGATCGTTCCCCGATGATCTCGGCAACCAGCCTACCCGTTGCGGGTGCCAGGGTCATGCCCAGCATGTGGTGGCCGGTGGCCAGCACCGCATTGCCGAGACCGGGTACTCGACCGATGACAGGCAGGCTGTCCCAGGTCATGGGTCGCCAGCCCGACCATGTCTCGAGTACGCGATCGCCGGTCGGTTCATCAAGGTAGTGCTTCGCCGAATCGACAAGCTGCCGAATCCGACGCGGCGGTATCGTCGCGTCGAATCCGGCGAACTCCATCATAGACCCCAGGCGAAAGCCGTCCTCGAAGGGTGTCGCGGCGAGGCGGTGTTCGACGAACAGCAGGGCGTGACGTGGACAGTTCCGGGGACGGTCGGTGGTGATCGAGTAGCCCTTTCCAGGCTCGACGGGAATCGGACAACCTAGATCCGCGGCAAGCTCGGCGCTCCAAGCGCCGAGGGCGAAGACGTAGTGGTCAGCGGTCTCTTCGCCGGCATCGGTAACGAGTCGCGCGACCTTCCCGCCGCCTGTCTCGACGCATAGCAGGCGGCGATCTTCCTCGAAGCGCACGCCACGTTCCTTGAGGCGCCGCGCCCAATTCGTCGTCAGGGCATCCGGTCGCAGGAAGGCATCGCCGTCGTAGTGGAAACCCCCGGCGAGACCCGGACGCAGGGCCTGATCGAACTCCACCAATTCACTGCCCTCAAGCCGTGTCGCCCCAACCCCGAAGGCATCGCGCAGCATCGCGTCCTGGGCAGCAAACCGCTCCATGCCGCGCCGGGTGCGGAGTACGTAGAGCAGTCCGAGGGGCTGCCACCCGGCGTCGAGGCCGCCCGCCTGGAACAGCGCCTCGTATTCACGAGCCGAGGCATCGAGGACCGACTTCATCGCCCTTCCGGCCGACAACGCGTGCCGGTGGTTGCAGCGGCGCGCGAATTCCCAGAACCACCGCAAGAGTTCCTGTCGCCACTGCGGCTTGACCCGGAACGGGGCACGGGGATTGACCAATGACAACAAGGCGGCACGGAGATTCCCGGGCTCGTTCAGGGGCAGCACGTGGCTCGCGCAAATGTGCCCGGCGTTGCCGTGCGAACAGCCGCCGCCGATGCGGCCTTGGTCGATGACCGTCACTGCGTAGCCGGACTCCGCCAGGTAGTGGGCGCAGGCGATGCCGACGATGCCCGCGCCGACGACCACGACGTGTTCGGCCATGTCAGCCGACGCCGTTCTTGAACGGATCGCGCGGATCGCGAATCAAGGTCCCGTCGCTGCAAACGAACGCCTCGCCGGTAATGCTGGGCACGATCTCGTTGGCGCCGCCGTGCCGGTACCGGGCCACGAACCGCGAGCCGATGAGACTCTCCTGCACCCACGCCTCGCCGGGTCGAAGCTCGCCATCGGCGGCAAGACAGGCGAGCTTCGCGCTGGTTCCCGTGCCACATGGCGAGCGGTCGTAGGCGGCACCGGGGCAGAGTACGAAGTTCCGGCCATGGGCATCCGCGGAGACCGGGGGGCCGAACAACTCGATATGGTCGATCTCGGCACCGTCGCGACCCGTGACACCTCCTCGTACCAGGGCGGCCTTGATACGCCGCGCCGCTTCCGTGAGTTCGGGTTCGGCATCGAGCGTGATTGCCGCGAGCCCGGGGATCGAGGTCGCGTCGACGAGAAAAAACCAGTTGCCCCCCCAGGCGATATCTCCCCGCACGTTGCCCAGACCCTCGACGGCCACGGCGACCGCTGATCGGAACCGGTAGCTCGGGACGTTCTCGATGGTCGCTTCGTTGGGCGTCCGCAAGACCACGGGAACCACGCCGACCGGGGTTTCGAGGCGGAGCTCGCCAACTTCCACGCTGCCGAGGTAGGCGAGGGTGACGGCCACGCCGATCGCTCCGTGGCCGCACATGTTGAGGTAGCCCACGTTGTTGAAGAAGATCACGCCGGCCGCGCAGCCCGGGTCCGCCGGCGTGCAAAGGAGCGCCCCCACCAGCGCATCGGATCCGCGCGGCTCGAGGATCACGGAGCGGCGAAAGTCGTCGTGGTGCGTGGCGAATCGTCGCAGTCGTTCCGCGATCGGTCCATCGCCGAGGTCCGGCCCTCCGTCGACCACCACCCGCGTCGGTTCGCCGGCGGTGTGGGAGTCGATCACACGCAGGAACCGCGTCACGCGGCACACCATCGTCTACCTACCAGCAACACACTGTCGACGACACCCGCTCCGAATCACAATAGAAACCGACTATTGTTCCTCAATCGAACGGTACCGCGACCTACCCTCCACAACCAGCACGTCTACCGCGCTCATCGAAAAACACACGCTTACCGAGCTCCAATACCGGATTACGTATGACCTTCGGGCCCGCCCCCACACCCTTGCCTACATCGACATCCTTGTACAGATACAACCATTGCTGTCCCACAAAGTAGGTGAAAAGAATACGGCCTGAACGCTCCCTGCGGTATGATTGGTTTTTCCCGAAATCAATCA
>JAPOYW010000507.1 GCA_026706425.1 Gammaproteobacteria bacterium | reverse complement strand
ACCACGAGCGCATCAAGATGTTTCACGTCAAGGACGCCGAGTTCAACGCGAACGGCCGTGCCGGGGTGTACGGCGGCTACCAGGACTGGGTGGACCGCCCGGGCCGTTTCCGCAGCCTCGGCGACGGGCAGATCGACTTCCGCTCGATCTTCTCGAAGTTCGCCGCGTACGACTTCGACGGCTGGGCGGTGCTGGAGTGGGAGTGCTGCCTGAAGCACCAGGAGGACGGCGCCCGTGAGGGTGCGGAGTTCATCCGCGACCACATCATCCGGGTCACCGACAAGGCGTTCGACGACTTCGCGTCAGCCGGCACCGACGAGGCGGGCAACCGGGAGGTGCTGGGACTTGGGTGATGCCCGGCTAGGTTCCTTGAGCGGGCTCGGTGTTCACGGGCAGGTTGCATGCTGCCAAGTCGCCGTAGGGGCGAGGCTTGTCCTCGCCCGCGATCGGGAGCCCCTCGTCGCTGCCGCGGGACGGGACAAGCCCGTCCCCTACGACATGCATCGTTCGGTCTGAGGCGAGCCTCGCTACCTATACGGCGAGGAATGCCCGCGGCGAGATGATCTCGATTCCCCGCCATGGATTCATGGTGAGCAGGTCTTGATCGCCGGTCAGGATGTAGTCGCTTTCGGAATCCAACGCCAGAGTCAGTAGCTGGTTGTCGTTGACGTCACGGCAATCGGCCACCTCGGTGAGAACCGGAATGGTCGTGGCGACTTGCAGAACACGACGCAGGAACTCCTCGCGATCCGCCAGAGATACGTAACGGTCAAACTTCTCCCGCGCCAGCACATCGGCCAATTCTTCGACTGGGCGTTCTGACACGACGACTTCGGATGACGAGAGCGCCGCATCGACGGCTCGTGCCGCCATGGAGTCCGCGAGCAACAGCCGGCTGACCCAGACGTTCGTGTCGATGACGACGCGCACGGCTGTTAGGAGTCAAGCAACTTTTCCAATTCGTTCTCGGTCAGTCCCCGGGCCTGGGCGGCCGCGGAGACGCGGTTGCAGAAGCGTTGAAACTCCGCGACGTTAGTCGTGACTAGCCGTCGGTAGTCCAAGGGGGAAATGACGACGGCAACCTCGCGGTTTTGGCGGCGAATGGTGACGGGTTCCCGCTGAACGGCATCGAGAACGGTTGCGAGCCGCTGTTTTGCTTCGGAGGCCGATACGTAGCGCATGGATGTGTGCCAGACTGTCCAAAACGTCTATATTAGACAATTTTTTGGCTCTTGGCATGGCAACGGCAACTTGGGGGTGTGCCTAGCGCAACAACTGCTTCGCCTTCTCCCGCAACTCCACCTTGCGGATCTTCCCCGACGCGGTCATGGGGAACTCGTCGAGGAAGATCGCATGGCGTGGAATCTTGAAGCTCGCGACCTTGCCGCGACAGTAGGCGAGTATGTCGTGGGTCTCGATGTCGGCGTCGGGCTTCCGCTCGACGAAGGCTACAGGGACTTCCGATAGCCGG
Organism: Gammaproteobacteria bacterium; assembly: GCA_026706425.1. Classification (GTDB taxonomy): domain Bacteria; phylum Pseudomonadota; class Gammaproteobacteria; order Pseudomonadales; family Azotimanducaceae; genus VXYL01. The sequence goes on along the minus strand of JAPOYW010000507.1, from coordinate 15,953 downwards.
CGGTCCGGCAGTCCGACCACGGCAACCTGCTGCACGGCGGGGTGTTCGAGGAGCAGCCCCTCCACCTCCATCGGATCCACGTTCTCCCCGCCGACCTTCAGCATGTCCTTGAAACGGCCGAGGAAGCGGATGTAGCCGTCGGCGTGGCGTTCGGCCATGTCGCCGGTACGGAACCAGCCGTCGGCGTCGTAGGACTCCGCGGTTTCCTTGGGCTTCTTGTAGTAGCCCTTCATCAAGGCGTAGCTCTTGACGCGCAGTTCGCCGGGCACGCCGTCCGGCAGTTGCTCGCCGGTGTCCGGCTCGACCACCTTGAACTCGTAGCCCGGCGCCGGGTAGCCGGAGGTCTCCAGGCGATGCGGCGGATCGTCGTCCAGGGCCGATAGCGCCGCACCAACCCACACCTCGGTCATGCCGTACGCGGAGAGCGCCTTCAACGGGGCCATCACCCGTTCGCCCCGCCGAGCCACGGGCGTCGCGCTGTGCATGCCGGCGGCGAACAAGCCGGTGCGCAGGCTGCTCAAGTCCCGGGGATTGGCTTCCTGGGCGTCGCACAGCATCTGCATGTGGGCTTCGAAGCCATGCGCGATGGTGGCGTGCTCGCGCTCGATGAGGTCAAGCGACTCGTCCGGGTCGAAGGTCTCGGTGAGGATCTGCCGGGCCCCGGTCGCCATCGACATCATGGCGGCTTCCGAATAGCCGAAGGCGTGAAACAACGGCAGGTAGCTCATGATGGTGTCGTTCTCGGTGACCGCCATGCGGAACGCGCGTTCCTCGACGTTGCGGATCAGCCGGTGATCGTGGAGCACGCCCTTGGGAAAGCCGGTGGTGCCGGAGGTGTACATCATGAACACCGGGTCGTCGGGATCCACTGCATCGGCGCGGGCGGCGAGATCGCCGTCGGAGATCGTCTCTGCCTCAGAGAGTGCCGCCGACCAGGACGCGGTGCCTGGGTATTCGGCGTCGCCGACGATCACCACTCGATCCAGTTCGGGGAATGAAGCGTCCGCCACCGCGTCGCCTTCGACGGGCAGGTCGACGACTTGGCGCACCATGGCCAGGTAGTCGACGGGGCCCGAGGTGTCGTGGGTGATCAACATGGCGCTGTCCGACTGGCGCAGTACGTAGTCGAGGTCGTTGGTGCGGAACCGGGTGTTGACCGGCACCTGGACGGCGCCGACCGTCGCCAGCGCGAACATCAGGAAGACCCACTCCGAGCGGTTGTTGAGCCACAGCGAGACGTGATCGCCGCGTTCGACGCCGAGTGTCATCAAGGCCTTCGCGGCCCGGTCGATCTCGGCCTTCAGCTCGGCGAACGTGTAGCGCTCGTCCCGGAAGACGAGTGCTTCCCGGTTCGGAAATCTGCGCGCCATGTCGCAGGGCAGGTCGCCGAAGCGCTTCTTGGGGTACCAGTCGGTCATGTTCTCTCAATGCCGCGTTGGTGAGGCCGGCTCGTTCAATCCCGGAACGACTGTATTATCGTGCATCGGGTCGGGGGGAGACGCCAATTGGGTCAATTCCAGCCGAGTGCTGCGGATCATGGCTTGCTGCTGTGAAGAAGGCCCCGTGACCGACACTACCCCGTCCGGTCGCCACCCGTGAACCGGATCGTCGCCTGGTTCGCCACCAACCACGTGGCGGCGAACCTGTTAATGGGCTTGGCGATCCTGGCCGGGCTTGCCTCGCTGACGCGGATTCCGGTGAAGCTCTATCCGGATGTCGACCTGCCGATCATCACGGTCACCGTGGAGTACCTGGGCGCGGCACCCGAGGAGGTCGAGTCCGGGATCTGTACCCGCATCGAAGAGCACCTCGACGGCCTCGACGGCATCAAGGAGTTGCGGGCCATCGCGTCCGAAGGCGTCTGCACCGTGCAGGTGGAACTGTTCTTCGATGCGGATCGGCAGCGCGCGCTCGGCGAGGTCGAGAACCGGATCAACGCCATCGACACGTTTCCCGAGGAAACCGAAAAGCCCGTCGTCGAACTCGCAGTGATGACCGATCTCGTGCTGGAAATCGCCGTCACCGGACCGACGGACGAGCGGGCCTTGAAGGAACTGGGGCGCCGGGTCCGGGACGACATCCGAAGCCTGCCGGGGGTGACGCACACGACCATCTCGAACGAGCGGCCCTACGAGATTTCCGTGGAGGTCTCGGAGATGTCGCTGTCCCGCAACAACCTCACCTTCGACGACATCGCAGCGGCCTTGCGAAAGCGTTCGGTCGACATTCCAGGCGGCTCCATGAAAACCGACGAGGGCGAGATACTGCTCCGGACCAGTGGACAGGCCTACGTCGGACGGGAACTCGAGAAGTTGCTGATCACGACCCGGGCCGACGGAACGCGGGTGCTGCTGAAGGACGTTGCGAACGTAGTCGATGGCTTCGCGGACACTTTCCAGGGGATCATGTTCGATGGGCAGCCCGCCGCATTGATCCGGGTCGCACGCGTTGCCAATCAGGATGCCCGCGAGATCAGCGAGACGGTCAAGCGCTTCCTCGAAGGCGCGACGTCGCGCTATCCCGACGGCGTTGAGCTCGTGATCTGGAAGGACGAGTCCACGCGATTGTCGGTCCGCCTCGGCGCGCTCCTCGACAGCGGCACGCAGGGTTTGCTGCTGATCCTGATCCTGCTCGCCCTGTTCTTGAGGCCACATCTGGCGCTCTGGGTGGCCATCGGCATCCCGATCGCGTTCCTGGGGGCCATCTTCTTCATCTACGTGTTCGGCTTCTCGATGGATGCCGCCTCGGTCATGGGATTCATCCTGGCGCTCGGCTTGCTGGTCGACGACGCCGTGGTGGTCGGCGAGAGCGTCTACGTCTCCCATCGCCGGGGCGTCGGGCAACTTGCGGGGGCCATCGAGGGTGTTCAGCGCGTGCTTGTCCCGGTCACGTTTGGGGTGCTGACCACCATGGTGGCGTTCGTGCCCCTGCTGTTCGCGGTGGGCGCGGTCGGTGTGATGCTGGGCGTCATCGCCGGCACGGTCATTTGCTGCGTGGCGTTCTCGTTGATCGAATGCCTGCTCGTGCTACCCGCTCATTTGGGCCACCGGGTCGCGCGCATGCCATTCGGCGAGTTCGGCATGATCCTGCTGGTCGTGTTGGTGATTGCCGCCTTCGTCGTTGCCCCGGACGTGCGGTTCGCCCTCGCGCTTGCCGTTGTTGTAGTGGCCGTAATGTGGGCATCGCATCTTGCCGGATTCCTGGGCAGGCTCACGAGCCAGTTCGGCCGTGCGCAGGTGCTGTTCGAATCGGGGCTCGATTGGCTGATCGAGAAGGTGTTTCGACGGTTCGCGGTGGCGGCACTCCAGAACCGGGCGCTCACGCTCGCGTTCGGGTTTGCCGCGCTCGTCACGGCGCCAGCGATCATCTACGGCGGACATGTGCCGTATTCGTTCATCATCCCCACGAAGGGCGACGCCATCGTGGCGCGGTTGACGATGCCCTTGGGCAGCAGCGAAGCGGCGACGGCCGAAGTCGTTGCGCGGCTCGCGGACTCCGCACGCACCGTCGAGCGGCGTCTGTCGGAGGAATACGACGACCCGGTGGTCATGCACATCATGGAGTCCATCGGGGCGCATCCGTCCCCCGGCGGACGAATCGGCTTTGCGCTGGAACGGTCGGGGGGCCACCTCGGGGGTGTCACGATGCAGTTGACGCCCGGCGAGACGCGGGACATCACGACCGACGAAGTGGCGGCGCTCTGGCGCACCGCAAACGGTCGCCTTGCCAGTGATATCAAGCTGGCTTTCATCACGGACCGCATCGCATGGGATCCGGACATCGATATCCAGGTGTCGGGAGACGACACGGAGAGCTTGGCTGCGGTTGTTGCGGCGATTCGACGCGAGCTCGGCGGCTACCCGGGCGTTCACCAGATCAACGACTCGGTCCAGACCGGCAAGCAGGAACTGAAGCTCAAGGTGACGCCTGCCGGGGAGGCCCTGGGTATCTCGCTCGAGGATCTCGGTCGACAGGTGCGTCAGGCGTTCTACGGCGAAGAGGTGCAGCGTGTGCAGCGCGGCCTCGACGATGTCCGCATCATGGTGCGCTACGGAGAGTCCGCGCGGCGCTCGCTCGACTCGCTCTACGCCTTGCGCGTGCGGACCCCCGCTGGCGGCGAGGTGCCATTCGGAACCGTTGCCGACGCAAATCTCGGCCGAGGTCTCGCCGACATCGAACGCAGGGACGGTGCCCGCACGGTCAGCGTCACCGCAGCCGTTGATCCGCGCGTAAGCACCGCGGAAGCCACACTCGGGCAACTCGACTCGGGCTTTCTTGAACGGACCGTCGGCGCCTACCCGGGCGTCACCTATTCGCTGACGAGCGAAGAGGAGCAGTCCGAGATGGGTGCCAGCGTCGGTCCGTTGTTCGTGTTGGCGCTGCTCGTGATCTACGCTCTACTGGCCATACCGCTCAAGTCCTATACCCAGCCGCTGATCATCATGTCGGTGCTCCCGTTCGCGTTCGTCGGTGCCGTTTGGGGCCACGCGCTGTTGAAACCGTTCGGCGTTGTTGTCGGCTTTTCGTTGACGTCGATCTTCGGTGTCGTGGCGGCCTGCGGCGTCGTGGTCAACGCGACGCTCGTGCTGATTCACGGCGTCAACCGGTTCCGGGCGTCCGGAGACGCGATGCCCGATGCCTTGGTCAATGCGGCGGTGTCCCGCTTCCGTCCGATCCTGATCACCACGGTCACGACCATGGCGGGGCTCACGCCGCTCATGTTGACCGAGAGCGTGCAGGCCAAGTCCATGGTGCCGATGGCCATCTCGCTCGGCTTCGGCGTGCTGATCTCGTCCGCGGCGGCGTTGCTTCTCGTCCCCGCTTTCTGGCTGTTTCTGCACGGCATCTCGCAACGGGCGAAGCGCGTCACGGACCGGGTGGGCGGGTCGGCGTGAGTCCTCCCGGGTTCTTGGGATGCATCGCCATGTAATACTACGGCCGCCGCCCGGAGAAGCTGTTCCCAGGAGAGAACCCCGTGCCCAAGAAACGCCTTTCCGTCGCGCTCATTGGCGCCGGCGGCAACATGCGCAATGCCCACCTGCCACGCATCGCTGCCGATGGCGCAGTCTTAATAGCGGCGGTGGCGGATCCGGTCGAATCGCAGGCAAGGCTGTTGATGGACCGCGCGGGTCACGACATTCCGTACTACGGCAACTGGCGGACCATGCTGAAGGAAATCGAGGTCGATGCCGTCCTGGTCAGCACGCCGCACCGCGACCACTACCTTCAGGCCAAGGCGTGCCTCGACGGCGGTCGACACGTGCTGGTCGAGAAGCCTCTCGTGGTGCGGCCCAACCACGCCAAGCAACTGCTCGCCTTGGCGGCGGAGCGCCGTCTGGCCCTTGTCGTGGCCTACCAACGGCATTGGATGCCGCACTTCGCCTTCGCCCGGGAACTCGTCCAACGCGGCGCCTTGGGCGAGATTCGCGGTGTCGTGGCGTACGTGACGCAGAACTGGCTGCGCGTCGGCGGCTGGCGCCTCGATCCCGACCTCGGGGGCGGCGGCATGTTCATGGACACGGGCAGCCACCTGGTCGCCTCGACGCTGTGGGTGACCGGATTGCAGCCCAACGTGGTGTCGGCCACGTTCGACAATGCCGGACGTGCGGTGGACGTGAACGGCGGGGTGATCGTGCGTTTCGGCAACGGTGCCCTCGGAACCCTCACCACGACGGGCAATGCCTCGCGCCACGACGAGGGCCTTGCCATCACCGGAAGCGAAGGCTCGGTGGTCCTGCGCCTCCACCAATGGCGCGTGCGCTCAATGGTCCTCAACGACGAACCGGTCGACCTTCCCAGGCGCATCACGCCGTCGACCCCCGATGCAGCTTTCTTCCGCTGGATACGCAACGGTCTTCGCGGCTATGAGCCGCAGGACTTCGCGTTGCAGGTCGCAAGGCTCACGGAAGCGGCCTATCGCTCGGCCGAGGAGAACCAGCCGGTGAACGTTCGTCGATGAATCCTAGCCCTGCCACCGACTGGAGGCCGACATGGTGACATTGCTCGACGGCGGCATGGGCCGGGAGATTCAGGAACGGCGACCCGGAGCCGCGCACGGTCTCTGGTCCGCCAGCGTGCTCCTCGACGAACCCGACCTCGTCGTGGAGATTCACCGGGAATACATCGACGCGGGCGCGGTGGTCATCACCACGAACAACTACTCAACGATACCGAGCTACCTCGGCAAGGCGGGGATGCAGGACCGATACCGGGAACTCACCCGCCTCGCTGCGACCTTGGCGCGCCGGGCGGTCCGGGAGAGCGGCCGGGCGGCGCGGGCGGAAGGCAAGCGTGTCGCCGTGGCCGGTTCGCTGCCGCCCCTCGAAGAGAGCTATCGAGCCGACCTCGTGCCGCCGCCGGAAATAGCGCAACCGATCTACCAGGGCGTTGTCGAAGCGCTACGCGACGAGGTCGACCTCTTCATTTGCGAGACGATGTCCTCGGCGGCCGAGGCGCACACCGCCGCCAGCGCTGCACTGACGCACGGCCAAGGCAATCCGGTGTACGTCTCGTGGACCCTTGACGAGACCCCCGGTCGCGGGCTCCGCAGCGGCGAGACCGTCAAGCAAGCCGTGGACGCGTTGGCGGGGCTTGGGGTCGATGGCTACCTGTTCAATTGCACCCACCCCGAGGCCATCGAGGCGGGATTGCGGGAACTCAAAGCGCTGACCACCAAGCCCATCGGCTGCTACCCCAATCGACTCAACAAGGTCCCCGAAGGCTGGACGTTGGACAACGAGACCATCACCGGGCTGCGCAGCGACCTCCCGCAACACCTATACGTGGCGGCAATGCTGCGCAGCATCGAAGCGGGCGCGACGATGGTCGGTGGCTGCTGCGGCATCGGCCCGTCGGACATCCGGGCCTTGGCGCAACGGCTTAGGTAGGCGTTTCCCTCGAACGAGGATCACGGGACGGGACAAGCCCGTCCCCTACGGACTCTAGGCTCGTAGGGGCGACCCTTGTGGTCGCCCGCACAGGCTGTTCGGCGCGGGCCTAACCCGCCAAGGTGGCCGCCAGCGCGTCGTCCAGTTCCACCGCCCGCTTGTGGGCGGGGCGGGCGTGCGTCCGCCCCACGTAGTCCGAGATGGCCGACCGGTCCTTGATCGCGCCGAACTCCATACCCCACCCCAATTGCGCGGCCACGTAGACATCGGCAGCGGTGAACGCCTCTCCGGCAATGTGGGGTGACTTCGCCAGTTGCCACTCCAGCGTATCCAACGTCGCGGCGAAGGTCCGATAGCCCACCATGCCTTCCTGTTCGGGTGCGATCTCGACGCCTAGGCCGTGGTTGATGGCCGCCGGTTCCAGGCAACCGGCACCGAACAGTAGCCAGCGGTAGTAGGGACCTCGCTCGGCGGGCGGCGGGGCCAGGCGCTTGTCCGGGAACACGTCGGCAAGGTAGGCGCAGATGGCGGCGCACTCGGTGACGACGACGCCATTGTGGACGATCACCGGCACCTTCCCCATCGGGTTCAGGTCGAGGAACGCCGGGTCGGTGATCTTCTTGCCGAGTTGCATCACTACGGTGTCGTACTGCGCGCCCGCTTCCTCGAGCATCCAGCGCGCAACACGGCCGCGGGACCTCGGGTGCGTGTAGAAGGTTAGGGAGTTGGTCATCTGTTGCTCCAGTGTCGGGAATGTATGGCCTAAAGCACATCGAAGATGTGACTGTATTTCAGCACGAGTTCGCGACCGGGTTTCCCGAGCCCGGTCCGGGCATCGATTTCGTTGTAGACCACGTAGAGGCCGGCGTTCGCGGAACGTAGCCAGGAAAACCGGACGTTTGCGGCGAAGACGTCGTCGGCGTCGTTGTACTGGATCAATGCGCGCAGGCCGATCTTCGGCGTGAACGAATAGGACAGACCGGCGCGCGCCAGGTTGGCGGTGAACGGCCCCTCCTCGCTGCCGAGGTCGATGGTGTTGTGGTCCCAGCCTGCCGAGGCGGCCAGGGTTTCGTCCCTTCGATAATTGACGTAGGGCGATATGGCGTGCCGCTTGCCGTTGTAGAACCCGCCCGCGGTCATGTGCGCACCCCCGCTCCAGGTCTTGTTGGGCGCCGAATTGATGCCCATCTCGAAGTTTCGGGTCTCGTAGTCCCCCGCAGGAACGGTCTCGCCAGCGATCGTGAACGAATGCTTGACGCCCTCGTGGGAGAAGTTCACCGCCGGCCACACGTCCGCGGCGCTCTTCCAAACCCACCAGCTCTCGAGGTGGAGGTTGCCGCTCTCGTAGTACCCGTCGAAGTCCCAGGATCCGTTGTAGGAGGCAAGGGGTCGCCACTCGCGCAACGTCTCCTTGTCCACGAACTTCCTCATGGCGAAGACGGCGGTGCCGCGGTAGTCGCGTCGGCCGACGAAACCCACGGCCGGATCGAAGCCGGCGCCGACCTCCGTATAGCTTCCGTCAAGCTCCCACTCGGTCGAATTGTAGGCGCCGTACAACGAAACGACGTGTTCGTCGCTGTCGACACCGGGGGTTCGAGTTCGCGCGGCGATGGCGCGCAGTTGCCCGTTTGGTCCGAGCCCTAAGCTGCCGTCAATACCGTACGTCTGTCTGCTGGACCCGGGGTCGCGGCGGTCCGTGGCGATGAACCCCACGGACGACCGGTTGCTTAGGTCCCGACTCAGCCGCGCCACCGTGAATTCGTTGGAACCCTCTGCGTTGGCGGCCTCCGCACGCATGTGCAGGAAACCGAGATTGGTGGCGGTGGCGACCTTCCCCGATACCCGCACGCCGCCCTCGATCGGTAGCCGACGACCGTCCGGGGCGATGCCGATGCGCCGTGAGTGGAACAGTTGCATTCCCGGAAAGCCAACGCCGAAGGCTCCTGCGTTTTCGAGGAAGAAGGGGCGCGTCTCCGGAAAGAACAGGCTGAAACGCCCGAGATTGACCTGTTGGCGATCCGACTCCACCTGCGCGAAGTCCGTGTTGTAGGTCATGTCGAGGGTGAGGCTTGGCGTGATCGAGTACTTCACGTCGAAGCCGAAATCGTCGTCGTATTGGGTGCCGTTCAGATTGCCGCCCCGATTGCTCCTTCCCAGCGCATACGGCGTGATCTCGAGATTGCGGCGCTGCGCCGGTACGTGGATTCCGTCGATCCGTCCGGCTAGCGACAGCCGGAACATGCTGAACTGTCTTGGCACCGGCGACCAATAGGAGATCTCGTTGTTGCGCCGGATCACGCGGGCGAAGTTCACGCGCCAGGACTGCACGTCGCCGGCGCCGTAGCGCAGGGACTGGAAGGGGATCGCGAGCTCGGCGCTCCAGCCCGCCTCATGGGTCCGGGTGCGCACCTCCCAGAGCGTGCTCCAGTTCCAGTCCGCGAACTCGTCGGCGACCTGGCCGTCGTACTCCGCACCGACCGGATTGGTGCCGAACACCATGCCGGCGAGGCCCGTGCCGAATGTGTCGAGGACCATCGAGAACGAATCGGACTGGAATCCGTCGTTGGAGACGGTGATGGCCTCGGTGTCGGTCTCAAAGCAGATCACGCCGACGTGGAGCGCGTCTTCGGTGAAGCCGAAGTAGACCTCCGTGCGCTGGGACGCGGGCGCGCCGTTGTCGGGCTGCAGTTGGGTGAACCCGGTGAAGGGCGCGAGGCCGTCCCACGCCGGGTCGTCGGCCACGTTCCCGTCAAGCGTTGGCGCCTCGGATAGCAGTGTCGCCTGACCGCGGGGACGGTCGTCCGGTTCTGCGGCACTTGCGGCAGCTAGGAGAAACGCAATTGTGGCGGATGACGAACGAAGGAACTGCATGGTGTCCATCCAAGGCGGGAACTCGCGACAAAAAGTTCACGTCGCTTTGATGGCAAGACCCACGCGGCATCGGAAAGGATACGGTGGAAGACCTGCCCAGCGGATCTGCCGCCCTGGTCCGCAACTAAAGGCGCGCGATTATCTGGACGCGGGCTTGGTGAGTCAACAAGAACGACGCTTGTGCGCTCGGTGCGGTGTCATTGGCGCTGGTCGGCGCGCGTCCGGTCTCGTGATTTCTCTTCTCGGTAGGCACCGACGATTGTTCTCCGGGCGCGTATTGGGTCGGCGAGGATGCGAGCGCGGGCTGTTCCCACCTCGGCACCCTCCAACGGGCGAAACCCCTGCGGCAGCGTCTCGGCATTGAACTCCTGCAGAACCCAGTTCAGGAGCCTCGCGAGATCCTCGTCGTCGAGTGGCGATTGGGCGACTTCGGGAACCCGGGCGATGTATTCACGGCCTTTCGGAGTGGACACCAACGAACCCACCGCGCCTCGGAGAGATGGGACGTCGGGTGCCGATCCGGTGCCGTCCGGGCGGTGACAACCCGAACAGTGGAGCAGGTAGTCGAATCGCGCCGCGGCGTTTGCACGCGAGCCATCGTCGTCGCCCGTGTTCGGTTCGGCTCCGGATACCGCACATGCGAACGCGACCGTTCCGAGCGTCGCTCGGAACATCGTCCGCAAGTTTGGCGAACGCCGGGCGCGCGTCATGGGTGGGCGGCGGATTCCTCGGTCTTCTTGGCCGGTGGCTCGTCCGGGGCATCGCCGATCACCGTGGCCAGCGTGCAGTGGTAGGCGTTGCTGTCGACGCCGAAACACCACAGCACGTTGCTGCTCTTGCTCGGGAAGTAGACCGGCTTCGCGCCCTCGGTGCGATGGCAGAAGCAGCGCGGACACACTTCCTTGCCGCAGCAGTCGTTGTAGGAGATGAGGTACTGCTTGCCGTCGACGGGGTTCCGGCAGGTGCCGATCCACGTGACCGGCGATGGCTGGGCTCCCGGCGGGCACTTGCTCGGGCTTCCTCCGCAGCAGGCGCACAGGGTGCCCCCCAACGCGCAATAGCGCCAGTAGTCGCAGGATTCGGGATCGCCGAACTCGCTTAGGTGTTCGACCGCGTCGCCGAGGGCGTCGGTGGTTTCGGTTGGGTCCTCCGCGCCGAACGCGCGGGACACCGGTAGCAGCGGCAACGCGCCGGACCCGGCGAGCAGGGTGCCGACACGCCCGATGAACCCGCGCCGGGATGTGCGCTCGGCTAGGCCCGTCGTGGTGCGTCTCGTCGCCGCATCGAACCACCGCGCGATGCAGGTGCCACGGTCGGTACCCATCATGAAGTCTCCCTCGTCTCTTCCGCGGCCTCGTGGATGGCCGCCGATTGAACGAAGTCCTGCAGCGTGGCGACGCCGCTGTGCCAGGACTCCAACAAGCTCTCGAGATGCTCGCGGGTATTCACCAGCCCGCGCCCGAGCAGCACGCCGTCCGTCCCGATCAACACGGCGAAGGGCAACCGGCTCACCCCGTAGCGGAGGCCGAGCTCCTGCGAGACCACGTACGGGTAGTGTTGAATCCCGGCATCTTCCGAAAACGCACGATGCCGAGCCGGGTCGAACCCATCGCTGGCGAAAACCAGACGCAGCCGTTCCCTGGTAGCCAGCGATCTCGCGGCGGGCAGCAGCGCCTTGCAGACAGGGCAGGTCGGGGAGATGAACAACACGAGGACGGTTCGTTCCGACGCGGGGCCGCCGATTCGTTGCCGCGTACCGTTGAGGTCATCGGTCTCGAGCACCTCGGTGAGTTCGCCGATCTTCGGCCCGGCGGTCGGTGTCAATGCGCCGGCGGGTGCGACGCGCTGGTTCAGCACGCCCACCTGGCGTGCCAGCGCGAGCACGGCAATCGTCAACACCCCGACGAGCAGCCAAAGCACGACGTCGACCACCAAACCGGCTGTCATTGTGGTCGTTCGCTGAAGACGCGCATGGCCGCTGCATTCTCGAGCAGCGTGCGCGTCGTCAGGTACAGCAGCGCGGCTATCGCGAAGACCGGCGCCGACACGGCGAGATCCTGCCACCGGGGTAGTGCCGCGTCGGTGATGGCGAGGGGCAGCAGCGCGAACCCGGTCAGCACCAGGTTGCGGACGACCAGGATCCAGGAAAGCTGCTCGCCGCCACCGCAGCCGCAGTCGATCCAGGATCGCCCCCGCAGCAGGTTGACGGTGATCGCACCCCCGTAGGCAGCCATCAATAGCGCCGTGCCGACACTGGCAATGATGGCTGCGTCGACGCGCCACGGGGCGACCAGCCACAACCCGGCGAGTCCCCCTTCGACCAAAGACACCGCTACCGCTGCCGGTTTGGTCGTGCGCGCCGGTACAAGCCGGTAGTCCGCCAATACGGCCCGGAAATCCTCGAGACCCCGGACCTTGCGCCATGAACCCGTTCCCAGGAGCAGCGCGAACCCGAGGGCGGCGGCCAGCATCGGCGAACCCTCCATTTGGGACTCAGTACCGCAGGAGCGAACCGCCGCGGTTCGTCTGGACGACGCGCGCCCGGATGCCCGTGGCCAGTTCGAAGACATGGACACTGCCGCCGATGGCCGCGAGCAGCAGCGGTTCGTCGCCTTCCACGACCAGCAATCCGGAGGCCGGCGCCTCGAAGGTGATGCGACCGATCCGACGCTGGGTGCCGCGGTCGAGGATCCAGGCTTCGGTGCCGTCCTGATCCTGCGTATCGACGCCGCCCTGGTGCATCAGGACAACGAGCAGGTCGTGTCCTGCATGGAAGGCAGCGGGTTGGCCGCCGCCGGGACGCCAACCCTCATCGTCCTCGCCCAGTATCGACCACGACTCGCCGATGTCGATCTCGCCGTTCTCGACCACCGCCTCCATGGTCAGGCCGGCAAAGCTCAGGAACTGCCAGCCGGCCGATGTGCGTGTCGGTTGGTCGAACAGCGGATCGTCCTCCACCGAGAAGAAAGACAGGCTACGCACCCGGGCGGACTCCGCACCGTCGTCGTTGATCGCGATCCACTGCAACGTCCCGTCGCCGCACATCATCAGGAACCCGCGCTCACCTGTTGGCAAGGTGACCGCGCAACCGGGCGTCGAGATCTCCCCGACGAAACGCCGGTTCTCGACATCCACAACCGACACCGACTGCGCGGGCGTCAGGTTGTAGACCGTGACGAAGCGTCCGCCGGACAGGATTCCCAGGTAGTGCCGGTGCAGGGCCGCGATCTTGTTCGGGATGAGGACCTCGCCAATGGGCGCGAGCGTGTTGTGGGCGTAGATGCGCAGAACGTCCGTGCGCTCGCCGTCGTGTCGGCGGGAATAGTGGGTCTCTGCGGCGTAGATTTCGCCGCGCTCCGCATGCCGGCGCACGGTGGGCGTCCACGGTGTCAGCGACAGCGTGCCGATCATCTCGCCGTCGGCGGCGTCGAAGACGTATCCGGCCCCAAGCCCGGCCTTAACCACGAACCACGTGGGTGCCGCTGGACCGAGTTCAGTGGTCGAGACCGTTTCTGTCCCCACGCCTGCGCCAGAGGCGGCTGCCGCAAGCAGGCAGGCGAGGAAAGCGACTCCGCAGCGGGACCGGGTGTGGCGCATCGGGCTGGACCAAAGCGTACCAATCGTCGTGAGTGTGTCTGGTTGGGCACCGGACGGCAACCGTCTGGTGGTCAGGGCCTGCCGAGTCTACTCGGTGGTTGAAATCAGTTGGCCGTTACTGCGGGCCGGTTTTGTCGACGGTTTCGTAAAGGAATGCGGCGTGCGTCAGGGCCGGAATGCCTTGGAACGGAGAGATGATCGGAGGGCTGTGCTGATCAAGACGTTCGTGTCGACGACCGTTCGGTCAACTCTCATCGGCGAGAAGTTCGGCAAGCTTTGCGTCCATTAAGCCGCTTGCCTCGGCGTCTTCGGCCATCGCGTCCATGGCGGACGCGAGTTGGTCCCACGCCACTCCGCGGAGTCGCTCGTAATGTTCCACCGACAGCATCCCGGTGATGCCTGGACCGTTCTTGGTTACCCGTACTGGACCGTTGTGCCGCATCGAGCAGCTGACCGAACCGGTTCTTGCATCCCTGGCGGGAATCTCTCTCATGCGAACGACGTTAACTACAATGGCACGACTGTCAACATTCCGCACCGGACTTTGCCGAAGTGGCAGTTGTGGGCCTGCGGTCTTGTTTGGGTTGGTCGAGGAGTCCAGTCTGACGCATCGTCGGGCCCTCGTTTCGCTTGACGGGCGGACGAGGGTCGCATGATACTCGTCTCCCGACGCAACGAAGTTGGTATAGGTCGGTGTCTATCTGTGCGGATTTGTCGCTCTACGACTCAAACGGGCGCCTAACTGCCTTAGCCGAGGTCAAGAACAGAACGGGTACGTCCGGCAAGTGGGCTGCGAAGACTCGGCGGAATCTACTTGCTCACGGTGTAGGTTGCGGATCGGACTATTTTCTTCTGATCACCCCTGATCGTGTCTATGCATGGAAAGATGCCGGGACCAACCCAAGCGAAGTTTGGCCGACGTTCGAAGCGGACACCGGACCTACATTTGCACCGTACTTCAGTCACGCTGGTATCGTTCCGGATCAGGCTGGCGGCCAGGCGTTCGAGCTTGTTGTCGCCGCTTGGCTGAGTGACGTTGTGCGGTGCGCCGACAGACGGGGACAAGACTCCGACGACCGAGGCTGGCTGGACGAATCTGGACTTCGAGCTGCCATCCGAGATGGCCGGGTGGAACACGAAGTGGTTGCGTGAACGTATATGTGGAGTCGAATTTTGTGCTTGAGCTTGCGCTTCTCCAGGAACAGGCTGCCAGTTGCGAGACGCTGTTAGGTCTGAGCGCAAGCCGTCAAGTCGACTTGATTGTCCCGGCTTTTTCGTTGGCTGAACCTTATGAGACACTTACTCGACGGAGAAGAGACCGGTTGCAAGTCAAGCGGACGGTGGATGTCGAACTACGCCAACTAGCCAGGTCTTCTAAGGGCAGAATCGGAATGGCACGTCGTCAAGTCAGGCGAAAGGCCCGATGAACGCTTTGACCGGCGGAAACTAGTGAGTGCGATTGGTGCGGCTTGTCGAAGCGCGGGTAGAAACGACATCGTGGTATCCCGAGAAGCTCTACCGGCGATTATCGAGCATTTGAAGAAGAGCAAGCGGAAGATCCAGGATCGTGTGCCGAGCAGGGAGATCAACCGAGCGGTTTCCGCGACGTTGGGGGAGATTGAGTCAGATCGAACTCGCCGCGCAACGTTCGAAGGTGTGCTAAGGCATTGGCAGCTCAAGAGCAAAGAGAAACTCCCGGATGAAGGCACTTCGGGGATACACCCTGGACAAGGCCGGTGGGAGGCCGGCGTTGAGGTCTCAGGAACCAAGGCACATTCCTCCATTTGGGGACGAACAATCCGTAGCGTCAGTGACATTCCGTCAGCAGAAGCACGACGTACGCTCGACGTCATTGCTCGGACGCCTGGTATTACGCGAATCAGACTAGGTCCGTTCAGCAGGGCGAGCAGGAGGCGTTCGACCAGCGCTTTTGTGAAGGCCTCGAATACCCCGTACGTTCTGGAGGGGGGATTGTACGACGACGCGGAGAAGGGGACGCTTCAGACGTTTCAAGTACGCGTCCAGAACAACGAGGAAAAGGACGCGGTCTTGAGGTACATCGTCGTCAATCTGCGGACTGCTGGTTATCTGTCGGAATAGCTCGGTCTCGAGACATCAGCCAAACCGGGTCACCGGCGATGCAACCGCACTTCGGTTCAACCCAACGCGCGCCAGTAGTGACAGGCCACCGAAACACCGTCTCGCACCCAGTCCAGGTTCGGTTTCCTCTGCCTGCAATCTTCCCGGGCATGGCGGCAGCGGGTGTGGAAGCGGCAGCCGCTTGGGGGGACGATAGGGGAGGGTACGTCGCCCACCAGCACGATGCGATCGCGGTCGGCGGTGGGATCCGGTAGCGGGATCGCGGAAATCAGCGCCTGGGTATACGGGTGGCGCGGCGCGGCGTAGATGTCGTGGGCCGTGGCGGTCTCGACCACCTCGCCCAGGTACATCACGGCGATGCGGTCGGAGACGTGCTTGACGACCGCGAGGTCGTGGGCGATGAAGATGAGCGCCAAGTGCATTTCGCGCTGCAGGTCGAGCAGCAGGTTGATGATCTGCGGATGGATGGAGACGGCGAGGGCGGAGACCGCCTCGTCG
>JAPOYW010000107.1:17234-17484 GCA_026706425.1 Gammaproteobacteria bacterium | reverse complement strand
AAGGACAGGATCAGCACGCGGCTCGCATGGAACAAACGCGAAGGCTTCCTGACGGCAGTGCCGGCCGCCCACCCGCGGTACACGAACGATTACTGGCAACTCGATGCCGGGTTCAGCTTCGACATTACCGACAACATCTCGTTTCTCCTTGAGGGCATCAACCTCACGGACGAGAGCGTCGACTACTACAACATCGTCGGCCCGGCCTCGACATGCTGCTGCTGGCGGGGCTGATGGTCGCGCCAGCGCT
>JAPOYW010000107.1:0-17224 GCA_026706425.1 Gammaproteobacteria bacterium | reverse complement strand
AACATCGGCTGCCCGGCCTCGACGAGAAAGCACCGCTCCTTCATCAGCAACAGCGGACGACGCCTGCAGGCGGGTGTTCGCGCTCGGTTCTAGGGCCGGCTTAGGTTCCGCCGTTTAGGCGGAACGAGGAATCTATCCGAGGCGGCCTAGGTCGCCCCGGAATTTCGTTGTGATTCACCAAAAAAGCGGAACGAAATCAATAGGTCAAACGGCTCTGGGAGGGCTGTTTTTCTGCCGGCCTTCTTGTTCGACCGGTGCTTGGGGCACGACCCGCGACGACTACGCCGATCAAGTGGTAACCATCAGACGAAAATGATCATTTCATTTTCAAAACCAATTAGTTACATCGACATTGTGGTGGAGGCGGCGGGAGTCGAACCCGCGTCCGACGGTTCTCCGTCATCGGCTCTACATGCTTAGGCCGTCTATTGATCTAGCCCGTTGGCGACCCGGCGGACAGGGTGCGTGAGGGCGAGCCCCGTTCAAGTTTCGCGGTTGTCTCCGAGGCGCGGACCGCCGCTATCCCGTGGACCTTTGCCCTCGAATCGCCGTCACGGGCGCCGATTCATCGAGGTAAGCAGCTTAGGCTGCTAGTGCGTAGTTTTCGTCGTTGGCAACTATTTCTAGTTGCAGTGATTGTTTAGCGAGAGTCACTACCCTCTCGGCATGCACCTGATGACTTCGCAACCGCCGTCGAAGCCTTGTCGCCCCCTTGGCGGTGTCGAAGGATTGCTCCTTGACGCTGGGCGGGAGAGTGTAGCACTTGCAGCGGCATGAAGAACGCCGCGAGGTCTCGGCCGGTCTCGGGGCTGTTGCCCGCGCCTAGGACCGCCGTAGCAGTGCTTCGAGCTCAATCAGGTTCCGGTATAGCTCGGCTTGCGCTTCTCCCGAAACGCCGCAAGAGATTCCCTTCGGTCGTTGACGGCCCGGTTGCCGTACGAAAGGCTCGTCAACTCATAACGAAGGGCCGTCCCGAGGTCGCATTCGACATTGTGCTGTAGGACGCGTTTCGAGACGCGCAGCGCCAACGGTGGCCAGTCCGCCATCTGCGATGCCAATTCGATGGCGCGTTCCAGGAGTTCGTCGTGGTCCACCAACCGGTCGAGGAGGCCGATGCGATGCGCCTCCTCGGCATCGACGGTCCGGCTCGTGTAGATCAGGTCTGCCGCCCGCGAATAGCCCACGATGCGCGGCAGGAAGAAGCTCATCCCCGAGTCCGGCGACAGGTTCCGTTCGATGAACACCGTCTTGAAGCGAGCATTCTCGGACCCGACGCGCATATCGCAGGCGAGCGCCAAGCTCATCCCCGCGCCGGCGGCCACGCCATTGACGGCCGCGATCACCGGTTTGTCGAGGCCATACACCGCGAGCGCCTGCCGCCCAACCCAGCCGAGGTCGTCCAGCTGATCGTTCTGAGTCGGCGGTGCCGGCTCCCCGCGACCGCCGCTGGTCAGGTCGGCGCCTGAACAGAAACCCCTGCCGGCTCCCGTGCAGACCACTGCGCGCACATCGTCGTCGGTTCGAATCGTCCCAATCGCGTCAAGCATCGAGTCGCGCAGTTCCCCGTCCAGGGCATTCAGCTTGTGCGGGCGGTTCAGGGTGAGTACGGCGACATGGCCGACCCTCTCCGAGAGCACTACGGTGTCTGCCATCTTTGTCTCCTCTGCCGGAACAAGGCGCAGGTATTCTATTGGACCCTAGGCCGGCACGGCCTTAGACCCGAATCCGCGCGGTCACCCTGGGACGTCGCCATGCGACAGGTACCACTGGTACACGCCAGCCAAACCCGACGACAGTTCGATCTTCGGCCGCCACCCCAACGCCGTCAGTTTCGAGATGTCCAGCAGTTTGCGCATCACCCCGTCCGGCTTCGTGCTGTCGAACACCAGTTGGCCCTCGAAACCAGTCACGTTCCTAATCGACTCGGCAAGCGCCGCGATCGTATGGTCCCGGCCCGTCCCGACATTGACTTGCTGCTCGCCCGCGTACCACTCGAGCAAATGGATCGCGGCTGCCGCCAGGTCGTCTACATGCAGAAACTCGCGCCTCGGCTTGCCTGTCCCCCAGACGGTGACATGCGGGCTTTGCGCCGACTTGGCCTCATGCATTTTGCGCATCAGGGCCGGCACGACATGGCTGCTGTCGAGATCGAAGTTGTCTCCCGGACCATAGAGGTTGCAGGGCATCGCGGAGATGAAGTTGCAGCCGTATTGGCGACGATAGGCCTGGCAGAGCTTGATGCCAGCGATCTTCGCGACCGCGTACCACTCGTTGGTAGGTTCCAGTGGACCGGTGAGCAGCCCTTCCTCGGTTATCGGTTGCGGTGCTTCCTTGGGATAGATGCAGCTCGATCCTAGAAACATTAGCTTCTCGACGTTCGTTCGGCGCGCCGCCTCGACCACGGTCGACGCGATCGCCAGATTGTCGTAGATGAACTCGGCCGGACGCGTGTCGTTGGCGAGTATTCCACCCACCCGTGCGGCAGCCAGTATCACGGCGTCCGGCCGGTTCTCCTTCAGCCAGTGCTCCGCGTCTTCTTGACGCCGGAGGTCGACGCCCGGCCAGGGTGCGGTGACCACTTCGCAACGACGCCCCCTCAAGGCGCGAACAACCGCAGAGCCCACCATGCCCCGATGGCCGGCAACGAATATCCGTTTGTTGTCCAGCGCGAAATCACGTTTGCGCATGGCTACTCCAGCCTACGTCCTGTCCTCGCCAGCGGCGAGTCGGAGATCGGCTTGAACCATTTCCGACACCATGGCACCAAACGTCGTCTTCGGTCGCCAACCCAACACGCGTCGCGCCTTGGTCGCGTCGCCGACGAGTTCGTGTACTTCCGTCGGGCGGAAATAGCGCGGATCAACCGTCACTCGAACGGTTCCGGTCGACGCGTCGACTCCCTGCTCCTCGACGCCGCGGCCCTGCCAGCCAATCTCGACACCCACCTCGGCGAACGCGAGTTCGACCATGTCGCGTACCGAATGCGCCTGTCCCGTCGCCAGCACGTAGTCGTCCGGCGAATCGTGATTTGCGATCCTCCACATGCCATCGACATAGTCGCGCATGTGGCCCCAATCCCGTCTTGCGTCCAGATTGCCGAGGTAAACCCGATCCTGTTTGCCGAGAGCGATAGCGGCCACGGCCCGCGTGATCTTCCGCGTCACGAAGGTCTCCCCCCGTGTCGGCCCCTCGTGGTTGAAGAGTATGCCGTTCGAGGCGTGCATCCCATACGCCTCCCGGTAGTTGACGGTAATCCAGTAGGCGTAGAGCTTGGCCACGCCGTAGGGGCTTCGCGGGTGAAACGGCGTAGCCTCGTTCTGGGGAACGACCCCGGCGTTACCGAAGAGTTCCGAGGACGACGCCTGATAGAAACGCACATCGCGACCCGGTTTCAGTATGCGCAATGCCTCGAGCAACCGCAGCGTCCCGAGAGCGTTTACGCTCGCCGTGTACTCGGGCATCTCGAAACTCACCTGGACATGGCTCTCCGCCCCGAGATTGTAGATTTCGTCCGGAGCCGTCTCCTGTATCAGACGAACCAGGTTCGTGGCGTCGGTCAGGTCGCCGTAATGCAGGTGGAAGTCGACATCCACCTCGTGCGGATCACGATAGAGGTGATCGACGCGTGCGGTGTTGAACGAAGACGACCTGCGCTTGATGCCATGCACGACATAGCCTTTCTCAAGCAGAAACTCCGCGAGATAAGCGCCATCCTGGCCGGTGACACCGGTTATCAACGCCGTGCGACGGCTCATGCCGCTCCCCTAAGGGAACATGGCTCCATCGGAGGGGCCAGCACCGCGGTCGTTGGACCTACGTACACGAGACAGATGACGCAACGCGCCCGAATCGAGAACTCACGAGGCAACCCTAAGTTCCTTGACATCGTACCGCAAGTATAAGGTTCGGCTTTCCATCAAGCACCAGATAGCCAGTTTCGCGTTCATTCCCCAATGCCCAATCGTCGGGTTTCCCGGTGGTCCGCCGTCGGCAGGACACTTTCACTTATCCGGAGATCGCGCCAGTCGCCGGCGCCGAGTCGCGGTCGCTGCGAGTTTGACCGACTTCCGCACGCAGCGGCGCAGAAACCGCCTTGTCGAGCGCCACCACCTGCGCACGTTCCTGGCAACGACCCAGACAGCGATTGGCACGAGGGTTTTTTGCGGGCGTTCGCCTCTCGGCAACGGGAAGGTCTCGACAACCGCCGTGGCGTGGCGCACGACCTCCTTTTCGACCTCGTAGAGCAGGTAGTTATCCGGCGTAGAAGGACTAGACGGCGCAATGATCGCCACCAGCTCCGGAAAATCCGTATATCGGGCCATTCCATAGTGCGGCGCAAGCCCGGACCAGTACTCCGCGTCCCGTTCGTCAGACAGGAAGAAAACGCCATCACCTTCATGGATGCCGAGTTTCCGCAGGCGGCGACGGATGTTGTCCGGACGCGTCAACCACCTCATCGGGCCCCATAGGCGGTCACCGCGGCGAATGTGTACCGCCGCATATCCCGTCGACCAGCGTTTCCGGAGCGCCTCAACGACGGGACCTGCGCGGCTGAGCACGGTCGCGGACGGACGCAACCGAAACACCGGCGTGTTCGTCAAAGGGACTTCCTTTGTGAACACTTCGTGGCGAACCTGACGAACGACCAACTCCGCACACTCCTTCCCAGACAAGCGACCTCGCGGTGGAACCGTACGCGTGTTGAGCCTCCCCTCCGGCAAATCGCGTACGAAAGGCAAAGGGTGCGTCCGCCCGTCGTTGCCGACCAGTCGACTTGCGTCAAGGTCGAAATAGGTATCCCAAGACCACTCGCTCGCGATGCCGAAGTTGTGCCTGGCCTCAAGTCGAAGTGGCGGCAAGACGGCAAGACGTCCTACGGTGTGGGCTTCGGCAAGCAGGCAACGGAGGTTGCTCAACTGGTGATCGATGCCAGCGGCCACCGGACGCAATTCGTCGTATCGCAAGTAGCGCGCGATCGGAGTCGATAGAGCCAGCGATGCCTGCGACCGAGCAGCAAAGTCGTCTCCTATTGTCATGACCGCCTCATCGAGGCCCGTCACCACGGACTAGGCCACGCAAGCCGACTTTCCGAAACAGCTCAAAGTCCCGGACGTAGCGTCGATGCAAGACCGCCAAGCTATCGTCGTCCACTTCCACGCAAACCGTCCTTCGCTTGTTCAGATGAGGCAGCGCGGTGTGCGGAACGCCAAGCCGAGCCAGGACCCACCGCCAGCTCTCCTCTAGGTTCTCGTACGAACCAACGTAATCCGGTAGACATCCATTCGCTTCGATGTGTCTGTACTGCGAGAGCCAGTGTCTTTCGGCAAATGCGTCTGAACCAAAAGGCGTCTCAAGCCATCGACAATACTCAGCGAACGACATTCCCTTGTGCAGTCCATAGTAACGCCGATCAACGTTCCATTCAGGAGCCAGAGGACCAGGGTCTAGCTTATCGTCAAAGAACGACCGAGCTCGTTCGAAAGGACTCCGAACGAAGGCGAAGCTGAAGAAGCCATTCGTTTCAGGGTACGCCAAAAACAGCTCTTCAATTGTCCTTTGTTCGACTCGTATTGCATCAGGGTCGGCGACCAGGAGAGCCTGAATAATGCTCCGAGAAGCAACCTTCGGATTACAGATCCAGACGAATTTGTATCGGTGCGATACGATCTTCTCCGCCCGTCTATCCGGCATTTGACGAGCATTTTGCGCTATTGCCAATGCGACCTTCGACTCACCGCATCCGACGGCACTCACCAATCGACCAGCTACTTGTCGGTGCTCCTTTGTGGACGAGATCGATAACCGGCACAAGAGAAGGGGCAGTTCGATTGCGTTCGACAAGCGTCTTGCCAATTCGTAAGCCGCCGTGTCGCCCAGCGCCCAGCGAAGGAGACGCACGACGCGTCGCCGTACGCTATGTCGGTCAGTCTGAGGCCGCGACATGCCAATGCGCTAGTTCAAGGATGGAATCGGATACTCGGATCCAGCTTGCCGCAACCTGCCTAGGAGTGATCGTTGGACGCACAGTCCGATGTCCCGCGTCCGAGCCGAGGGTTCAAGGCGCTGAGGGCATCTGGCGACTCAGATCGCATTCCGCAAGTCTGATCGGTGTCGCGCTTACGCCCGCCGGTCCGATACATCCGGGCACAGGATAGAATTGGCTGCTTCCGAGAGGTGGCATTATGTCCAACGGCGTAGCCAGCCATCAACCTGTAAATCCGAGATCACCGCCGGTGAAGCGTATCCGTATCCGTCTTGGTCGAGCGCTCACAGATGCGTTGTTCCTACAAGAACCCGGCATCGTCGCTAGTGCACTCAAGTGGGCTGCAAGATGCACCCTGGCCATCGCATCGGGGTCATCACGTAGACGCCAAGCTAGGGGCCGTCGTGTTTGGCACCGGTTACCGAGGCGTAGCCGGGCCGATTTCCCCACGGACGTTGTCGCGCTCGGCCCGTGCGCAAGAGCCGTGTTGGCCGCCAGCCCCGGTGTGCATACACGTTTGGACCGTTCGAATGTCGACCTGGTGGTAGCGGACAGCCCCACGGAAGCTGAAGGGGTGGTTCAACCGACCGTCGTACTGTCTGCCAACCCCGGCTTGGCAGTGCCGGCGTTCGACCCTAGGATGCACAATCCAATCGGTTGGCGGCGTCGCGTAGAGAACCGCGTCGGGGCACTTGGGCCCATTGATCAGCTACCGCCTGGCAGCCATGCCGAGTTTGTCGTGAACCCTGACAATCCCGACCTGATTCGGCATTGCCACCACGTTGAAGACGTTGCGAGCTATCACGCCAACGCGACCGAAAGAGCCGGCACCCTCGTTCGCCTCGCGGCCATGGGTACACCCATCCATGTTGTAGACGGCGACCCCCACCTTGAGCCGATGTTGGGCAGTGAGCTCTTCGCTCTCCTGACCACGGATATCCGAGACGCCGATGCCACCACCCGAGAACTCCATAGCGTTCGCATGCGACGAATGGCGCTACGGGATCATTCAATCGACCGCCGATTGCGACAGATGAGCGGAATCGTCCTCACGGAACTCCCAGCAGTTCCTTGCGTTTCGATCATCCTCGCGACGAACCGGCCCAGGTTTCTCAAGTGGGCAGTCATCAACGTGCAGAGACAGAATTACCCACGACTTGAACTCATACTTGCCTTGCATGGAGATGATTTCGATCGCCCCGCCGTAGAGCATGCGATCACGCCTTTGGCATGTCCGGTGGAAATCATTCAGATCAGCGAAGAACACGGATTTCCCGTCGTACTAAACGCGGCCACTGCCGCAGCAAATGGCGAACTGGTCACGAAGATGGACGACGACGACCTATACGACGAGCATCACGTATGGGACCTCGTGCTCGCGCACCAGTATTCGCGGGGCCACCTCATCGGCAAAGGAGCCGAGATCGTATATTTGCAGCGCCGAAACCAGACCATCGAGCGCTATCGACAGGCTGAGACCTACTCGCGAAGCGTTGCTGGCGGCACCTTGTTGATCGCTCGAGATCACATTGACGTCATCGGCGGCTGGCAAGGCGTCCCTCCCAACGTCGACAGTACACTCATCGACAACGTGATCCGGTCGGGAGGTCTCGTCTATAGGACGCACGGCAACGGTTACGTGCTCATTCGGCATGGACAACGCCACAGCTGGAATGCCGACGACGACTACTTTCTGGATGGCGCGGGAACCGTACACAACACCTGGCGACCGGATTTGGCCGGCATCGAAGCCTCCTCCCAGCGCCTTCGCACATGAGAAGCGTCCAGATCAGGACCACGGTCCGTGGGCTATTTTCCGCCAAACGAGTGCGGCAGATGGGGGGCGTCTTCAACGTCCGCCACAGCAGGTTGCCAACCCGGGAAGGCCGTGTAGTCGCCCCTCAAGAATTCACTATCGTCGGCTTTCCAGGTGTGCGCTTCACCGTGACGAACCACTAGGTATCCCGAGCCATGCGTTCGATAGACGCTTCCCCCGTTGCGAAGGACGCCAGCCCTGAGAGCCACGTCTTCCCGTGACCCGACGCGTTGCCAGCCCCCCACACGGTCGAGATCATACCTTGAGATCAGCATCGCACCGCCAGCGATAGATCTGTTGAATGTCTCGTACTGGCGTGGATACTGTCGTATGGTCTGATCGCGGCGAGCAAAGTAGACAGTCGACCAGGTCTTGCCAACAAGCTGTGCGCCGGAGTACTCGTGGGCGAGCACTAGGTCCCAGATGTGGTCTGGCCCGTAGAGATCGTCGTCGTCCATCTTCGTAAGCAGCGCACCGTTTGCTTCCTTTACGGCTGCATTCAGGACAGTGCCTAGGCTGTGGTTCTCCCGCACTCGCACAACACGAACCGGCGGTCGCAGGCGTCCGACGACCCGCTCGACCGCCGCCGTGTCGAACTGATCCCCGTGCAGCGCGAGCACGAGCTGCAACCGCGGGTAGGTCTGTCGTGCGACGTTGTCGACAGCCCAGCCTAGTGAATCGGGGCGTTTGGTGGGCAGCAGAATCGATACGCTGGGCACTTCGGGTGGATCATCCAACGCCGCTTCCCCCATTTGCCTTGCGCGACTGCTAAACGAGTGTTCGCGTAGAGCTAGGCGACGCATCTTGATACTGAGTGCCTCTCGTGCGTGCGTGTCGGCTTCTCGAACGCCCGCGGTCATTAGCGCGTGGAGTTCGTTGCCAACCAGCGCATCCAAACCGCGTCCACCGTCCGCCAAGAATACAGGCGCGCCGGTCGCCGCCAAACGAACGAGCATTCCAGCACGCTCGACCTCATCGGGATGAAACGCCGCCACATCCACCAGATGGTGACATAGACGCACCGCGTGAATGTCGTTGTGTCCTACCACGCGATGGGCTGTTGTCCCAGGGGGCAATAGGCGGCGCGGGCCGAGCGAGCCGACAACGTAGTCGACATCCCTTGTCCACCCAGTGGGATTGTGGATGCCGGGATCGAATGCCGGCACGGCCAACTTCGGCGTTTCCGAAAGGACTACGGCCGGTGCCGTGGAGGATGCCGCCTCACTCGGTGTGTCGGCGATCACGAAGTCGACGTGGTCGCGCGTCATGCGTGCGGAAACGAGCGGACATTCCCGGAAAACCCTCGCCGCACGGGCACCTAGCGCCGCGATCTCCACGCCTAGCGGCACAGGAGCCTTCGATACGGGGTTTCGCGGTGATGTGCCGCTGCTCAACGCCTGCTCAACTTCCTTCGCACCCGTTTCGCGGCGTTCCCCGCCCGCAATCTCCGAAAGCCGGGCTGCTACGCCATGCGAGAACCACTGGATGAAGCCCACGACGTCGCGGGCACGCGTGAACGAAGCCCTTCGGAATACATCCCGCCATCCCGCCCGGTAGGGCGCAGCGCTGAGTATCCGGCGGGCGCGTCGCAACCATAGGCGAACCCTGAATGTGCGCGACCGAACATCGATCACCGCCACATCGCCAAATTCCTCTACGCCCAAACCAGTTCGTTGCGCTCGCCGCAACGCCCAGGCACGAGCGATCGACACCTGTGCCCCCGGCGGCAATGGCACCTTGCCTGCGACGCCAGATCCCAATCCCTGGCGGAGCGAGCCGATCAAGTCGCGACTGAAGTCGGTACCGGCCTCCACGACTACGTGAAACGGCGATGCCGGAAACTCATCCAGTGCCGATTGAGGACCCGAAAGACGCACCCGCGGGTCGCCCTGCAAGCGGCTCGCGAGCCATGCCGAACCATCGTCTTCACGACCGCGCATTTCTACACGAACAACAAGGTCGTGAGTGGCACCGCCGAGAATCGCTTCCACAAGATCCAGCGTCTGTTCCTGCGACCCGCCCTGCGGGCGTATCGTCACCACGTACTCCGGTACCAGAAAACTCCTACCTGGCACTGCCCGTCGATAGGCCGGATGGGCAATCAGGTTGGCGAGCCTTCCCCGTTGTACTGCGGCATCGTGCTTCTTCTCCTGACTCTCGTCCAGGCGACCCTGATGCCACGCCATGGCTTCGGGCACGGGCACCAGAAGAGCACCCTGCGTATAGGCACGATAGGCAAACTCCGTATCCTCGCCGCCATATCCGGTGAACGTCTCGTCGACACCACCGACTTCGTCGAAGAACCGCTTGCGTATACCCAGATTGCCACCCGAAACCGCGCGGAAGATGTCGTCATGTTTCGTGGTGAGACCATCCGCCTTGTCCATGTATTCGGCCAAGGGCGGTGGATCCGACTCCCTGTCCCCAACCAAGCTCGAGATCGAACCGGCTCGCTCGCGAATCATCGATGCGGAAATCCCGTCGACCGACACCCGTCGGTACATCCCCAAGGTCACAGCGTCAGACAACGCATGGTGCCACCGTGCATGAGCCGCCAGCAGTTCCTTCTCCGCCAACAGGTCGGCGTCAAGGAATACGAGAATCTCGTGCGCTGCGGCCCGGGCTCCGCTGTTCCTCGCGCGTGCCAATCCAAAACCGCCACCTTCCTGGCGCACTAACCTGACATGCAAGGTAGACGAGGGAAGCTCAAGCGGAGGGTCCGAGGCATCGTCCACAACGATCACTTCGAACAGCTCGCGCGGGTAGGACTGACCTTCGAGCGCCGCCAATGTACGGGCCAGTTCGTTCGGTGTTTCGAAGCAGGGTACGATTACGCTGACGGGGCACGACAGCTCGCATTCCTCAAGCGTGGGCAAGTCCACGTTGGTCCAATCGTTGTAGCGAACGCTCGTCGGCTTCGCGACACTAGGCCTTCGCACCTTGATCGCGGCGGTTTCTACCGACACGACTCAAAACCTCGAAGAGGCCTTCGAACTACCGTGATCCTTAACACCCCAAAGACCTCGCGTATCGATCAGTCGTTTGCCAATGAGCGAATCCGGTTCAATGTTCAGGAACTCTCGATGATCGGTGAGAACGACAACGACATCCGCGACCGACAACGCGTCGTCTTGATCAACAAGCTTAACGCGCCCGCGCACAAGCACATCCGGGAGCCCGGCCACGTGTGGATCCACCACGAGCACGGTTCCCGCTACCATCGATTCCAGCCGCACGACGATCCCGACCGCTGGGCTCTCCCGCAAGTCGCCGACATTGGCCTTGTAGGCGAGGCCGAGACAAGCGACTGTCGGGTTCACCAAACCGTCGCAAGCGGCCAAAACGCGATCCACGACCCATTGCGGCTTGCCGTCATTGATTTGACGGGCAGTCTGGACAAGCGGGGTCTGGTCCGGCGCTGCGTGGACTAGGAACCAAGGGTCTACTGCTACACAGTGCCCACCGACGCCGGGTCCCGGTCGCAGGACATCAACACGCGGATGACGGTTAGAGAGCTCGATCACTTCCCACGGGTCCAGGCCGAGCGCATCGCACACCAACGACAATTCGTTTGCGAAGGCGAGATTCACGTCACGATAGGCATTCTCGGTCAGCTTGACCAGTTCTGCCGTACGGGCCGAGGTCATGGAGCAAGTGCCTTGAACAAAGATCCGATACAACGAACTCGCCGCCCGAGCACAACTTGGCGTAACACCCCCAACGACTCGGTCGTTGTTCACTAACTCCGCGAGAATATGCCCGGGGAGGATGCGCTCTGGACTGTAGGCCACCCGAATGTCGCTGTCCTCGCCTGCCGTGTGGGGAAACGTGAGTTCAGGGGACCCCTCGGCCAGCCATTTGCAGACCGCCTCCGTAGTACCCACCGGGGAAGTCGACTCCAATACGACCAAATTGCCCGGTACGAGTACCCGGGCTAGGCTCGCAGCGGCATTGCGGAGGCACCGCAGGTCGGGCTCGTGGTTGCGCCCAAATGGCGTCGGCACGGCGACAACAAAAGCATCGGCGGCGACGACCTCCTGCCGGGCGTGCAACCTGCCTCTCTCCACCGATTCCCGCACCATGGCACCGAGGTCGGGTTCCGCGATGTATGCCGCGCCAGCGTTGACAGCGTCGACCCGGGCCGCCTCAACATCGACTCCGACAACGTCGATGCCCTTGGTTGCCAAGATCGCAGCCGTAGGCAGGCCCACGTAACCGAGACCCACCACGCAGACGCGGTGAAAGTCGTGCGATGCGTTCGTCTTGGTCAAGATTCGCGAACTACCGAGTTCAGTCATCGACATCTCACGTTGATTCCGATCCTGGTGCCAAGTCTCCCACTATGCGCCCGCTCGCCCGACCGTCCCCGTAGGGATTGTGTCGCCGTGCCATCGCGTCGTACGTTTCAGTGTCGTCCAGGAGGCGTTCAGCTTCGCGGTGGATGACATCCGCGTCCGTCCCGACAAGCCGGGCGGTCTGCGCTTCCACCGCCTCAGGTCGCTCCGTCACCTCACGCATCACGAGAACGGGCTTTCCAAGTGAGGGAGCTTCCTCTTGAATGCCGCCCGAATCGGTAACGATGAAGTGTGCCTGGCTCATCAGATACGAGAACGAAACGTAGTCAAGCGGCGGAAGGAGGTGTACATGCGGTAGTCCACCCAAGGCCAAGTATACCGGTCCATGAACGTGCGGGTTGGGGTGGACCGGGTAGACGATCTCGACATCGTCCCGTTTTCCAAGCCGAGCAAGGGCATCGCAGATTTCCGCCAAGCCAGTGCCGAGGTTCTCGCGACGGTGG
Organism: Gammaproteobacteria bacterium; assembly: GCA_026706425.1. Taxonomy (GTDB): domain Bacteria; phylum Pseudomonadota; class Gammaproteobacteria; order Pseudomonadales; family Azotimanducaceae; genus VXYL01. The sequence goes on along the minus strand of JAPOYW010000107.1, from coordinate 4,627 downwards.
GCTGTCACCAAAACGAGCCGTCGCGTGGCGTCGAGATGGGGCAATCCAGACCGAGCCCGTTCCGCCAAGTGCGGTTCTATTTCCAAGCGTTCGACAACGTGAAGCAGGGCGTCGATGCCAGTGTTTCCCGTGACGACTATGCTGCCGCCATTGAAACCTTCGGCGAGCAGGTTGCCCCGCGCACGCCGTGTCGGCGCGTAATGGCGATCACTCACATGATCGGCGAGCCGACGGTTCATCTCCTCGGGCCAAGGCATCGTAAGGTCACCGCTACGCAAGCCGGCCTCAACATGACCAACGGGGACGTCGGCGTAGTAGGCTGCCAGCGCTGCCGCGAGCGTCGTTGTCGTATCTCCCTGCACGAGGACGCGGTCCGGCTGGAATCCCTCAAGAACCGGGGTCATGCCCGTTAGAACAGCTTGGGCCACGTGAGTGAGATCCGGTTCGGGCGCCATCACGTCGAGGTCGTAGTAGGGGTGCAAGTCGAACAGGTCTAGCACCGAATCAAGCATTTCGCGATGCTGGGCCGTTGCGCAAATGCGGTGCTCGATCCCGTCGACTCCTTCCAGCGCGCGAGCGACCATCGCCATCTTGATGGCTTCCGGACGCGTACCGATCACCGATAGGATGCGCTTGTATGGCACGTTGTCTCTAGGTGGCGGTGGGGATTGCCGGCTAGTAGTCCCGCAGCACTTCGTCGATCGGCCCGTTTGCCTTGACCTTGCCAGCATCGAGGAGCACGCCTTTCGTGCAGACGCGTTCAAGCAAGCTGGCGTTCTGCGACGCGAGCACGAGAATGCCTGCGCGTTCGACAAACTCCTCGAGCCGCTTTTGTGCCTTCTCGACGAAGTGCCGGTCGCCCACGCTCAACCATTCATCCATGAGAAGAATTTCGGGCTCGAAACTCGTGCAAACCGCGAATCCCAATCGAAACCGCATCCCTGCCGAATACGTATGCGCCGGCATCGCCAAGTAGTCGCCGAGTTCGGTGAACTCCGCGATTTCGGCTGTACGTTCCTGAACCTCCTTTGGCGAGAGCCCCAGCAGGAGTCCGCGGGTCATGATGTTCTCGTATCCTGTGGCGTCGTCGTCGATTCCTAGCGAGACATTGAGCAGAGACGCGGTTCGCCCTCGCCGCCAGACATGGCCTCGGACCGGTTCGTAGACACCGGCCATAACCCGCAGCAGCGTCGTCTTGCCCGCGCCGTTGTGGCCGACGACACCCACCCGGTCCCCGTGCTCCAACGCAATGCTGACATCGTCTAGGGCCCTGACGGTGAGGCGGTTGCCAGCGTCCCGGCCGACGCGGCCGCCGGTGCCATGGTAAATGAACCGGGTCTTGATGGAACGCATGTTCGCGTTGTAGACCGGGAAATCGACCGTGACCGACTCCACGTGGATGCTTGCGTGGGTGTTCATACCCAGTAGGCGATGCGCCATCGATAGCGGACGTAGATCACGAACGTGGCCGCACTCCCGATGAGGGCGAAACCAATCATCGCCAGCCATGAGACCGCGCTCGGCGCTTCGCCGAGCAACGGCGCGCGAACCACTTCAAGGACGTGGAAGAACGGGTTGAGGTTCATGGGTAGCACAGCCCGATGCGGCAGCAACTCCGGCATCCAGATGATGGGAGTCACAAAGAAGGCTATTCGCACGATACTCGCGATGATCGGCGGGATGTCGCGGAACCGCGCCGCGAACGCGCCGAGCAGCATGCCAACCCAGACCCCGTTTACGCAAAGCAGTACCATCCCCGGTATGGCCAACAGGCCCGTCCATCCCGGCGACACCCCGAACATGACCGCCACGACCACGAAGATCACGGCGTTGTGGAAGAAGATGATGAGGTTGCGCCAGACCACACGGTAGACATGGACGGACAACGGTAGCCGAGCCTGCTGGATGATGTTGCTGGCGTTCACGTATGCCGTGCAGCCATCGGTGATCAGGCCGTTGACCAGTGTCCAGATGACAAAGCCGAGAGTTAGGTAGGGGACGTAGTTCGTGGCCTCCACCTTGAACAGGCCACCGTACAAGGTGCCCAGTACGGCAACCAGCATTCCCATGCTGATGGTGATCCAGAAAGGTCCCAGCGTCGAGCGTCGGTAGCGCCGGCGTATGTCCTGCCAGCCGAGGCGACCCCAGAGATGCGTCACCCGGGCACCTTCCACGAGATCGAAAAGCGCGAGGGCGGATTGCGAGGCAGGATGATTCAGCACCGGCTCGGACACGACTGTTTCTTCTGCTCCCACTGCGTCATGACGAACGACGCCCGTAGCACCGGCATTGCTTACGGGCGGGGCCGATCCTTCAAAGGATTATGTCACACACCTCCCCCCAACCACGCCAATATGTCCACGAAACGAAACGGGCGCGGGCGCCCCTTGGCGTTTGGTTCAGGAAGGCACCGCGTATCCGTTCTGTTTGCCGGACCCACCCGAGCGGTAAGCTACAATGTCGTTTCGGTACAACCTTGCGGCGATCATCCCCAACGGAATCCAGCGTGAGCGAGCAAGCGAGGCGTACAAAGACCGTATTCGACGCCGTGACGGCATTGAAGGCTGGTGGAAGCACGGCGTTCAGACCTGGCGATGTGACCGCTCACCTACGTGCTAGCGGCGCGCCTCTCGGGGCGTGGGAAGTGCGCGGCGAGCTCACGAACTTGGAGCGGTTGGGATTGATCGTGCTCGACGACGACTCCGCGACATGGCGGCTTGTCAACGGTGCATCCTTTTCCGTCGAGAAAGCGAAGGTCGCGCGGGAGAACGGCTAGCCCGTCTCGCGACTACGCGAGCCGTTCAAGAGCAATCCGATGCGCTATCCCAAATGCAACCTACGTGTAAACATGAAGGGCGTTCAAGGAGCCTAGGGGGCGCAGTGGCAGATCCGGCGAACCAGGACAATTCCGACGAGCAGCGGCCCATCGATTTCGAGGCGGCCCTCGCCGAACTCGAGGAGTTGGTGGGTAGGATGGAAGCGGGGTCGCTGAGTCTCGAGGATTCGCTCGCCGCGTTCGAGCGCGGGATCAAACTTGCGCGGGAATGCCAGTCCGCGCTGCGGTCAGCGGAACTGCGCATCAAGGCCTTGACCCAGGAAGGCGACGAACTGAATTTGTCGTCGTCTGGAGACGTAGAGGATACTACCTAGCCGGGTCGCACAGACGCCCTGGACGTCCTATCACGTGGCATCAGCAACCGAGGGCACAGACAAGCGCGAGGCCGAAGACCCAGCCCCGCCCGTCGTCGATGTCGCGGCATGCCGGTGGTCACCGAATACCTCCGTGCGTTGCGACCGCACCAATGGGTCAAGAACGCCTTGGTGTTCGTCGCTCCGGCCGCGGCGCACGCCGTGGATCCGGTCTCCTATCTCTGGGCAGCCGGAGCACGGTGCTGATCGTCTTGACCAAGCCGCAGGTGACGTTGCAGCAGAGAGTCGTCCAGGCGCTGTCCTACTCGGTGGTCGCGGCGTTGCCGGTTTGCCTCTGGTTGCTGCGGAACCATTTGCTGGCGGAGACGTTTGTCGGTACTCGATCAGCGGGGATTTGGTCGTTGACCGACAACGCCGAGCGGGCCGTCCTCACTCTTGGCGCATGGGCGTTGCCGTGGGGGAGGCGGGCTCAGGGTCTGGAGCTGCTCATCCCGGGGATCCCATTGCTGGCCGTGGTGGGTCTCGCGTTGGCCTGGGGGCGGTCGTCGTCACGAAGTCGCGGTGTTCGAAAGACGATCTCGTGCTTGAAGTTGTCCGATCCATTCGCCCGGGCCCTGGCGGTCTACGCGATGGTCTATGTCGCGTTCATCGTCATGGTGTCGACGGCAATTCGCATTGACCCGATCAACGACCGGCTCCTTGTGCCAGCCTTCGTGCCGTTGGCCCTGTTCGCGGGATTCTTGGTGGAAAGGTTGATCGCGGCATCGAAAAGCGACCGCGGTTGGCGCTTCGGCGTCGCGTTCGCCGCAGCGATCGTTCTGTTTGCGACGTCGCACGTGGCAGCCTACATCCCGGAGCTTCGGCTTGCTGCGCACAAGGGGCACGGCTACGCCTCCCGGACATGGGAAACGTCGGCGTCGATTGCGTGGATACGGCGTGCGGATGCGCAGCGGTTGCTGACGAACCGCTGGGATGCACTCCATCTGCTCGCTCCTGAGGTCGCCGTCGAATCGTTACCATGGGGCGAAGCGCAGCTAGGGGCCGCCGTGTCGTCTATTGGCGAAGGACGGGTGATCTGGTTCCACGGTACGGGTTATCCATACGACCTGACAGAGCTGTCGTCGGATCTCGGCCTGCGGAAGGTTGTGGAGTTCGACGACGGTGTCGTCTTCGAGGTTTCCCCCCCAGACAGACCGACGCGATAGTCGCACAGCTATGGGAAAGCGGTTGATGCGGGTGTTGAGGAAGGCGCGACGAATCCGCGATCTCGCGACGGCCGCGATGTTCGTCGGTTGGTTCGGAAACAGGATGAAGGGGTGGTTGCGGCAGACGGTATTGGGCCTAAACAAGGTGAGAGCGACGACCGCTAGGCGTACGGTCGCGCTCGGCATCGAGGTTGCTGTCGCGGGCAAGTTGTCGCGCGCCGTATTCCGCGACTTCGCGGCGCTTCCGCGTCGCCATGAGTTCAATCATGTCG
>JAPOYW010000438.1 GCA_026706425.1 Gammaproteobacteria bacterium | reverse complement strand
CGATCAGGTAGGCATCGAAGTACTCGACGACCTGGCGCCACAGGTTGTAGATCGACCGGTGGCACTCGTCGATGACGACCACGTCGAAGTACTCGGGCGGGAGGGCGGCGTTGTAGACGACGGGGAGCGGCTCCCTGGGGCGCCACCGACGTTCCTCGGGATGTTCCTCTTCCAGCGCTTCGTCGAATTCCTCTCCCTTGAGCGTGGCGTACATGCGCTGGATGGTGGAGATGACGACCTGTACGTCGTCGGCGATCGAGGGCGACTTCAGGCGCTGAACGTTGTAGAGCTCGGTGAACTTGCGGTTGTCGTCGTTGGGAAGGAAGGCCATGAACTCCTGCTCGGCCTGTTCGCCGAGATTGCGCGTGTCGACGAGAAAGAGGACGCGCTCGGCACCGGCGTGCTTGAGCAGCCGGTAGACCTGGGTGATCGCGGTGAAGGTCTTGCCGGACCCCGTGGCCATCTGGACGAGCGCGCGGGGCCTGTCGGCTTTGAGCGAAACCTCTAGATTGGTGATCGCGTTGATCTGGCACTCACGCAAGCCGGTAGGGTTGAGAGGCGGGAGCGAAGCGATTCCTTCGCGGAACGACATCTGGGCCTGCGCGCCGGCCTTGAGCGTCGCCGGCCGGTGGAAGGCGAAGACCTCCCGGGATCGCGGATTCGGGTCGCGGCCGTTCGTGAACCGCGTAATCTGCCCCGTGCTCTCGTACAGAAACGGTAGCGGCTCGGCATTGGATACCCATTTGAGCTCGGCGTTGGCGTACCGTTCCGACTGCTCCTCGACGGTGGTGATCCTTTCGCCCCAGGCATCCGGTTTGGCTTCGACGACACCGACGGCCTGCCTGTCGCAGAAGAGGACGTAGTCGGCGGGGCCGGTGTCGGTCGGGTATTCGCGCACTGCGATGCCCGACCCGGCGCTGAAGTCGATGGCATCCCTATCCTGTACGTGCCAGCCCGCCGCCCGGAGGCGATCGTCGATGCGGTCGCGGGCAACCTCCTCGGGAGTCTGGTTCACATCGTGGGGCATGCCGTGACCGTCAGACATGCTCGTCCGTCACCCGGGCGTGCCGTTGCGGGCTCTCCGCCGTGATCGAAAACGACAGTCGTCGCGGTTTTGCAGTCCAAGGGTCTACGGCGCCGACGCCCGTGCTGCGGAATTCGCTGGTGTTCCGGGCCAGCACGGCACGACGTGCCGCTCTCCAAAGTGGCGGGCGAAGGCTTCGGACGGCCTCGGGCGGCTCTCGGTCTCCACGCGCTTCTCATGGATGATACGGCGCACGAACTCCTCCATGGAGACGCCGACCAGTCGGGCCTCGCGTTTCAGCCAGGACTTGTCGGCGGGATCGATGTCGCGGACTGTGATGCTCGTGCTCACGGCGGCGTTTCCTCCGGCCAGCGTGCCTATGGAACGGACACGCGCCAGAAAATTATGCTGTCACGTGCACGGAAGTCAAAGCGGGGCCTGTCCGGAATGGGCTTGGCGTTTGTCCCGAACGGACATCGCGCGATCCACGACGCGCTCACTTGTATGTCGCAACCCCTACGGCAGTTGAAGCGACTTCCCGGGTTTATCCGCGAAGGATCTTGCATGCGGCGCGCCTAAGCGCTGTGACTGCCTCCGGAACCGGAAGACCGGAAGGTAGGCGGTAGTCCTGCGTTGGGCGGGATGCATCCTATGCAGGATGTTGACGCCATGGACATCGCCTAGCAGGGGCGCTTGCACAAAGGCGGCGAAGAATCGTCCGCCGCTGGGGAAGCGCTGCCGGGGCCGTAGATTGCGCGAACCTTGGCGAAGGTGAATATTGGGACGTTTATGTCGCAGTCAGCGCCTAACTGTCGTCCTGTTGTTCGCGCCTCGGTGCCGTGCGCTGCGAGTCCGGTTCGTGTTCACGCCGCGAATCTCCAGTGTCGCAAGCTGCATCTCCAAGGCGTAGTCCCCTAAGAGGCGCAAACCGTCCGGGTTGTCTAGTGAATTCGCTTTTGCAGCGGATGACACCGAGAAGATCCTTGCTGGTGGCGGTCCGTATCCGACGACCAGCCTCCCGGTTAGACCCACGTTGGCACCCGTACCCAATAGGTCGTCCTTGACATCGCCCTTGCCGCGCCGCTGGCTTCGCGGCGCCGGCTGGTGGTTTCCGATTCGGTGACGTGGAACTCGACCTCGGCCTTGTCCATGCCCTCGTGACCGTCCGGCATCAATGTAGCCCCGGGGACCGTCAGCTCACCAACCGTTAGGTCGCCTTTCGCCGTGTGGGCGTAGCGCCGTTTGGCTTCGTCGTGGCTCTCGAAGTCGGCACGGGCGACCGACACCGTGACGCGGGCAAGGGCGTCCGAGAAGGTCTCAGTGACTCCTTTGCGCTGCGGCTTTCGTCCGAGCATCGCACTAGGATCCGGCCCACCATCTCTGCCTTGTCCGGGTTCGCTGCGAGGTGCTGCGAGGTGTCTTCAATCGTTTGCCCGTCCGGTACGCACCGACCATAGCGTCCGAAAAGGTCGGCAGGCGGCATCTCGCCAAGCGACGCTCCGATTGGCAGCGTGCAAATCAGCCCGCCATCAATGGCGAGACCAAGTGTCGACCGGGTCGATCATGCATCCAGCCTCCTCGGATTGCTCTGCGGTGCCGCACTCGCCGGCGCAGAGGCGTCGGTGGCTATCGAGTCCGGTGTTGGCTTGGTCGGCGAATAGCTGGAGGAGAAGTCGGAGTCGTTGAGCAGGACGACGGTCGCGTCCTCGTTTCCCCAACGGGAGTCACGCCGAAAGCTGACCTGATCCCATGTTGCAGGCTGCGGGTGGTGCCAGTGCGAAGATTGGCGAGCGCGTCCGGTTCGGAGATCTTCAGCACGCGAGGGTTTAGAGAAAGGGCACGATGGGCCGATAGGCGGTGGGCGATCAGTCCGAGCTGGTCCTGGAGAGGTACTGCCAACCAGGTCTTGCCGCTGCCGTTGGCTCCGCATAACGTGACCGTAGACCCTGCTTTGATTGGGATCAGATGGGGACCATTGCCGGTGGGTACGGAGACTTGCTCGGGAAGCGGGGAGTCGGACATGCGGATAGCTGCGATCTGAACTCCGTCGATGGGGCGATTCGAATAGACTGAAGACCGGCATGCGGTCACTGGAAGTAATCGGCGGCCCTTAGAGGCGGCTGAATCCGGCGCAGGTGCGAGTCCTCGGGATGGCTGTCAAACGTAGTTTCGAGGTGGCGACCGGCCATGGTCAATGACGGAGCGGGCGCGGATTGCGCGTGATCAGTTGTCTGCGGGTTCCCTCGCCGCTGTTTGATCGGCGAAGAAGACGCGCGGGAGGTATATGGCAGCGACCGTTGGGACGGTGGTCGGTGGATCGTCTTCCATCTCGCGGTCGGGTGCGGAGCGGAAGCTCCGTGCGATCTCGCGGCGAAACTGATCGACCGCGGCCGGAGTCATTTCCTCTGGCCCGAGTTCGAAAGCCCACTCGGGCCAGCCCCCCTCGATCGGTTCGAACGCCCAGTCGTACGGCGCCGGCTGCTCGAGGTCCGCGTACAGGTCGTCGTCGATCTGGGCGAGTGGTCCGCTCCCCAAATGATGGATTAGCTGCTCTGACACCGGGCAGTGGAAGATGCAACGCCACGGTATGGCCTCGGGCATTTTGCTGAGGCGGTCAAACGTCCGTTGGGGCCGATGGACCGCTTGGTGAATGCGTCTGCTGGGCAAGAGGGTGCAGCCGAGTTGGTCAGGCTGAAACGGGAGGGGACAGTGCCAGTAAATCGGCGCGCGGTGCGCGGGGCTGGCGTGGTTGTAGAGAATATAGAGCGGCAGAGCGTGGAAAATGCGCGCGAATTGTTCGAGTCGCCTCAACTGGCGGAGGCACCTCTTGCCCGCGTTCAGGGTGCGGTAGACATCCTCCGGGTACAGCTTCTTGGCTTGGATGGCGAAGCGTGCCCATCTGCCGGTGGCGTAGCGGATGGAAAGCAGGAGATCGGCACCGCATTGTGCCTCCTCCGCCTTGGTGGGTGGATAGAGGTGGAAGGCGCGGGAGTGCTGGTGGGGGAGCATGTCTAGCAGCAACAGGTCGGTGAGCGTTTCCTCACCCAGGCGTGCGCCCAAGGCGTGGCCCTGGGCAAGCCAATCCCAGGTACGTTGAGCGACTCTTTCAGGTGGCGTCACGAGTCATTGGCCGGTCGGAGTCAAATCCCGGGCGGGAGCGATGTAACACATCGGTGTTGGACGGCTGCAAACGGTGCCCATGATGGCATCGAGGAACGTCGCTGGCGAGTGCGGCGCACGGCTGGCTGGATTGATCCTTTGGTTCAAGTGGCGAGATTCATGCGTGCGGACGAGATCGGCAGCGGCGAAGTGCTACGTGAGTTGCGAACGACCTGGAGCAAGAAGCGCGAGACCGCCCAGCGGGTCCGGCAACGCATTTCGGAAGTGACGAAGTTCGCGATCGCCGCCGACCACCGGCTGGATCCTAGCGGCGACCGGCAAAACGTGGCCGGCATCGCGGTTCGAGGAAAGCGATGTCAATCAAGGTTCCGGAGCCTGAATCGTGTAGCCGACGATTGAGCGGCGGAACGCCATGGGCACAGAAGACAGGTAGTTGGACCGGGCCGATGCTGCGAGCAGGCGGTGGACGCTGTTCATCCTGAAGCCGCCAGAGGGAGCGGACAATTCGATTCTCCGACTGACCTGAACTGATCGGTCGAGCTTGGTTGGATCTGCCAGCCACTCAAGGGCCGAGCGTTCGAAAAGCTCACAACAAAATGCAGGTCGTCCTCAATGAGGGCCTCCACATCTTCATCCGATGGGTTAAACGCCGTCGTGAATCGTGAATCGTGCAATCAAGGCGGCGTCTGTTACGTTCGCTTCGAAGTCCTCATTTCGTAGCAGAAAAGCTGCTGCAGCTCGCAAGGGAATCCGAGCACCGAGACCGTTGGCGACTTCACCCGACGTCGTAGGAGGGATTTTCACCGAGACGCTTGCCGACCTTGGACACGTCGAAGAGTGGCTCAAGGGCTCGATCTGGATAGAGCTGCGTGTACGTGCTCCGCCGTTCATGCTGAGGAGCAAGGTACTCTAGGAGTCTTCGAGTTCACCGCTCATAGCTCCGAAAGGACCTCGCACAACGCCAACGTGATGTCGAGGTGCCGGTACCCGATGCGCTACGAACGACTGGCACAACGCGTCTACTCTATCCTCGCCAATCTCTCCTCGAGCCAGCCGAGCGAGCGCCGGTAAAGAGCGATGTCGGCGTGGTCGGCGCTCTTCGCATGAGCGTCAACCCGATCGTTGACTATCTCGCAATGCGATGTGAAGTCCTTCTTGTTGCCGAATATCCGTTCAAAGAGCCTCCATTCACGCTCGACAAGCTTCGTGAGTTGTTGCCAAGTAAACCTCGACACAGTGTCCTGGGCCGACACGTGCTCGAACCCCTGTCGCTCGTTCGACGGAACAACGCGAAGAATTCGCCGTTTTATCTTCTCAAGCCCTCCCGGCTTCGAAAGTGAGTCCATACGGACAAAATTCACTACAATTGAGCGCAATTGTCTCTCCACGATATTGCGACGCTTTCCAATCGTCGCGATCTCTTCCGCCCACTCCTTCCATTCGCCTGGTCCCAATGCCCTTTCGGATTCGCCCTCCTCGCTCTTCTTCTTGCGACTTGCGTCAATTGAAGTACCGAGTTCAAGGGAAGCCAGTGCCCTTTGAACCATTGAACCGGAGATTTCTCCTTTCTCAGTGAGTATTCCGTACTGAACGAGAACGCTCTTCAATACGTCCGTTACCAATGCACCATTGCCCTCGTAGCACCGCAAGACTGCGTCCCGCAGAAGAGGATGAACACGGAACAGATGGCTCAACGCAACTTCCGATATAGCTACGCCTTCTTTGGCGATGAAATCGTCTATCAGTGGAGTCACACGCTCCTTGTTTAGGCTCTGCGGCCTGTCCGACACTGGCACCTGACGATGGATATACGAACAACACTTCCTAGCCCAGTAAGGCATGTTGCCTGAAGATGTAGCAATCGCCTCCAAGGCGTCTGAGTCAAAAGCCAAGCCGGCAATGTTCCCCAACCTTCGCAACATCGCCGTTGTTGCCCCCAACGGCATGGGATTGAGGTATTCCTCGGGGATGAATGAGAGCGCAGCGTTTTCGATTCCTGCTATTGACTCAACTGTAAACCAATATGACGAAACACCACTAACGAGAATTGACACCACCCCTTCTCTACGATCGCACTCCTGAAACACCCTCCTCAGATTTCTCCAAAATACGTTAAACTCAGTCCGCCATTTCTTCTCCGTCGGACTGCCAGGTGTGATGTAGTCGACCTCATCGAATACAAACAAGACTGGCCTTTTGCAATCGATTATTCCCTTCTCAAGACTGTTCCGAGCGGTCGTGATATCCATCTTGTCCATCGTCGGCAAGACAGTCGCGTAGCTATCCGCCCGAATCGCATAGTCCAGAGTACGTGCCATCGAGGAAAGCAGCTGGGCCGCCGACATCGACCAGATGTCATCACCCGAGCAGTCAATCATAATGCAGATGCACTCATGGCTTCGCCGTATCTCGTGCAACACACGATTGATGATCGATGTTTTGCCAACTTTGCGAATCCCCAAGCATGATCGAATCTGACCGCCCTGGAGTTTCCGAGCGAGGTCAATGGCCTCTTCCCGGCGTCCAAAAAAGTGTTGATCGTCGGATACCGGTCCAGTCACATCAAATGGATCATAAGAATAGAGTTCAAAACACAGCGTTCGGAGCAGGTCGATCTTCTCGCCTCCACTCCCAAGTTGAGCTGTTCGAATAGGCAAGATGGAGATTCCCTTTTCCTTACCCCAGTTTTTCAGCTTCTCGTTTCCCTGTGGGTCATTATGAATGACGATGGCTAGCGAGCTCTCGTAGCGACCCAAGGACTCTTCGATTTCGTTTTGAACAAACGTTATGGTTCGGGTCTGTTGGTCACGAAAGGTGGACACAACAGCCAGCACTTCCCTATCTATGCCCAAAGAGCGCTGAACCCGTCTGCTCGGCTTTGCTATCAAGCAGCCGTACACCCCCTGTTCGTAGTTTTCCTGATAACTGCCATTGATAGTGAACATGCCGCGCTCTTCCGCCGCTTGACGAAAGAGCTGCATGAGTTCGTGGGTATTTCGTTTCGTCGTCGCCATGGTACTTAGATTTGCCCTCCCGAGTGATCACCGTCGGATCTTGCGCAACTCCTCCAGCGTCCGCTGCTGGGCGGTCGCCGCCGCTAGGGCGGCCTGGGCCATGCCGTAGTCCATTTCCGCCGCCGATTCGGACAGCGCCCGCTCTGCTTGCTGCTGCGCCTCGAGCGCGGCGGCTTCGTCGATATCACCCGCACGAAGCGCGGTGTCGGCTAGTACGGTGACGACGCCGGGCTGAATCTCCAGGAAGCCGCCGGAGGCATAGAACACCTGTTCTTCGCCGTTCTCGTCGCGGAGCTTGACCGGTCCGGGACGGATGCCGGTCAAGAGCGGAGCGTGGCCGGGCAGGATGCCCAGTTCGCCGATGGTGCCGGTGACCGAGAGCGAGGCGATCCGGCCCGAGAAGATCTCCTCCTCGGCGCTCACGATGTCGCATTGCATGGTCGCGGCCATGGTTGGTCTCCCCCGTCGCCTAGGCCGCTTCGGCCAAGGTTTCGGCTTTCTTGCGGGCGTCCTCGATGGTGCCCACCATGTAGAACGCCTGCTCAGGCATATCGTCGCACTCGCCATCGAGGATCGCCTTGAAGCTGCGCACCGTGTCCTCCCGCGTCACGTAGTCGCCGGGCTGGCCCGTGAACTGCTCGGCGACGAACATCGCTTGCGAGAAGAACTGCTGCATCTTGCGGGCTCGGTAGACCAGCGCCTTGTCCTCTTCGGAGAGTTCGTCCATGCCGAGAATGGCAATGATGTCCTTGAGTTCCTGGTAGCGCTGCAGGACTTCCTGGGCGCCGCGGGCGACATCGTAGTGCTCCTGGCCGACGACATTCGGGTCAAGCTGGCGGCTGGACGACGCCAAGGGATCCACCGCCGGGTAGATGCCGAGGTCCGTGATGGCGCGGCTCAACGTCACCGACGAGTCGAGGTGCGCGAAGGTCGTCGCGGGCGACGGGTCGGTGTAGTCGTCTGCGGGGACGAAGATTGCCTGAACGGACGTGATCGAGCCGGTCTTCGTGGTGGTAATACGTTCCTGCAGGGCGCCCATCTCGGCGGCAAGCGTCGGCTGGTAACCCACCGCCGACGGCATCCGACCCAAAAGGGCCGAGCATTCAGTACCGGCGAGGGTATATCGGTAGATATTGTCGATGAAAAGTAGCACGTCACGACCCTCGTCGCGGAACTGCTCGGCGAGGGTGAGGCCCGAAAGACCGACGCGCAGCCGGTTGCCAGGCGGCTCGTTCATCTGCCCGAACACCAGCGAGATCTTGTCCAGGACGCCGGCGTCCTGCATCTCGTAGTAGAAGTCGTTGCCCTCCCGGGTGCGTTCGCCGACGCCGGCGAAAACGGATAGCCCCGAGTGCTCGATGGCGATGTTCCGGATCAATTCCAACATGGTCACGGTCTTGCCGACCCCGGCACCGCCGAACAACCCAACCTTGCCGCCCCGGGCGAAGGGACACATGAGGTCGATCACCTTGACCCCGGTTTCCAAGAGTTCGTTGCCGCCCTTCTGGTCCTCGTAGGTCGGCGGCTTGCGGTGGATGGGAAGATTCTCCCGGGAGTTGATCGGACCCTTCTCGTCGACCGGATGGCCGAGCACATCCATGATCCGTCCCAAGGTCTCCTCGCCGACGGGAATCGAGATCGGCTCGCCCGTGTTGGTGGCCGCGGGACCGGCCCTCCGACGAGCCCAGGGCGATGCAACGGACGATGCCGTCGCCCAACTGCTGCTGGACTTCCAAGGTCAAGCCCGTCTCGGTGACGATCAGGGCGTCGTAGACCTTGGGGACCTCTTCCCGCTCGAACTCGACGTCGATGACCGCGCCGATGATCTGGACGATGCGTCCGTTTGCCATGCGTTGTGTTCCTCAACCTTTTCGATGACTCGCGGGCGACGACAAGCGTCGCCCCTACACTGCCGCCGCGCCGCCGACGATCTCCGAGATCTCCTGGGTGATCGACGCCTGGCGGGCGTTGTTGTAGAGCAGCGTCAGTTCCTTGACGATCTCCTCCGCGTTGTCCGTGGCGTTCTTCATGGCGATCATCCGGGCCGCCTGTTCGCACGCCGTGTTTTCTATGACCGCCTGGTAGACCAGGGACTCGATGTAGCGCTGCACCAGTCCTTCGATCAGTTCCCGGGCGTCGGGTTCGTAGATGTAGTCCCAGCGGTGCCGGAACTCGTGCGCCTCCATCGGTGGCAGCGGCAGAAGCTGACGCAGAACCGGTCGGTGGGTCATCGTGTTCACGAACTCGTTGGAGATGATGTCCAACTGCTGGATGCGCCCTTCTGCGAATCCGTCGAGCATCACCTTGATGCCGCCGATCAGGTCGGCGAGTTCAGGCGTCTCGCCGATATTGCCCATGGTGGCGACGACGTTGCCGCCGACGGACCGGAAGAACTGCGCGGACTTGTTGCCGATTAGCGCCAACTCCGACTCCATGCCGTCGTCCTGGCGCGACGACAGGTTGCGGATGAGTTCACGGAACAGATTGACGTTCAAGCCGCCGCAAAGGCCCCGGTCCGTGGAAACGACGATGTAGCCGACGCGGCTGACCTCGCGCGTCGTCATGTAGACGTGCCGGTATTCCGGCGCTGCATTCGCCAAGTGGCCGATCACCTGCTCGATGCGCTGGCTGTAGGGCCGGCCTTCCTGCATCCGGTCCTGCGTGCGTCGCATCCGGCTCGCGGCGACCATCTGCATGGCGCGCGTGCTCTTCTGCGTGGTTTGCACGCTCGCAATCTTTTTCTTTATTTCCTTGCCGGCGGCCATCGGGGAGTTTCCCTTGGTTGATCCTGACCAAGTTAGGAGTAGCTGTGGCTCGCCTGGAACTTGTCGAGCGCCGCCTTCATGTACTCGACGATCTCGTCGTTGTGATCGCCGGAGGCGGTGACTTCGGCCATCCACTCGGCGTGTTCGGCATTCATGTAGGCCAACAGGTCGCCCTCGAAATCGAGCACCCGGTCCACGGGTACGTCCACCAGGTAGCCTTCGCTGGCGGCGAACAGGACGACGCCCATCTCCGCCACCGTCATCGGGGCGTACTGCTTCTGCTTCATCAACTCTTCGACTCGGGCGCCGTGATCGAGTTGGCGGCGCGTCACCTCGTCGAGATCGGAGGCGAACTGCGAGAATGCCGCCAGTTCCCGGTACTGGGCGAGAGCCAGCTTGACGCCGCCGGAGATCTTCTTGATGAACGGCACCTGTGCCGCGCCGCCGACCCGGGACACCGAGATGCCGGGACTCATGGCCGGCCGGATGCCGGAGTTGAAGCGGTCGAGTTCCAGGTAGATTTGGCCATCCGTGATGGAAATCACGTTGGCCGGAACGAAGGACGACACCTCCCCCGCCTGGGTCTCGATGATCGGGAGCGCCGTCAGCGAACCGGTCTGACCCTTCACTTCGCCCTTGGTGAATTCCTCGACATAGTCGGCGTTGACGCGAGCGGCCCTCTCCAGGAGCCGCGAATGAAGGTAGAAGACGTCGCCCGGATACGCTTCGCGACCAGGCGGGCGGCGGAGCAGGAGCGAAATCTCGCGATACGCCCAGGCCTGCTTGGTGAGGTCGTCGTAGATGATGAGGGCGTCCTCGCCGCGATCGCGGAAGTACTCCCCCATTGCGCAGCCCGAGTAGGGCGAGATATAGAGCATCGGCGACGGGTCGGATGCGCTGGCCGCGACCACGATGGTGTGGTCCATGGCGCCGTTCTCCTCGAAGGTGCGCACGATGTTGGCGATCGTCGACATCTTCTGGCCGATGGCCACGTAGACGCATTTGACGCCGCTGTCCTTCTGGTTGATCACCGCGTCCACGGCGATGGCGGTCTTGCCGATCTGCCTGTCGCCGATGATGAGTTCCCGCTGGCCGCGGCCGATGGGGACCATGGCGTCGATGCATTTGATGCCGAGTTGCACGGGCTGGTCGACGGTCTGCCGGGCAATGACGCCCGGGGCGACCTTCTCAACCGGCGACGACGATGACGCGTTGATCGGGCCTTTGCCGTCGATGGGGTTGCCGAGTGCGTCGACCACGCGACCAAGCAGTTCCGGTCCGGTGGGGACCTCGAGGATCCGCTTGGTGCATCGGGCGGTCATCCCTTCCGAGAGGCTCTCGTAGTCCCCGAGTACGACGCAGCCGACGGAGTCGCGCTCGAGGTTGAGCGCCATGCCGGTGAGGCCGCCCGTGAACTCGATCATCTCGCCGTATTGCGCTTCGGCAAGGCCGTGCACGCGGACGATGCCGTCGGATACGCTGACGATGGTGCCCTCGTTCGCGGCCTGGGCGGAAACGTCGAGGTTCTCGATTCGGCCGCGGATGATGTCCGTGATCTCGGCCGGGTTCAGTTGCTGCATTGCTTAAACCTTCTTGAGTTCTCAGTTGCGCTGGAGCGACTCGACCAAACGGGTGAGTCGGCCCCGTACGGAGCCGTCTATGACCGTGTCGCCGGCGCGGATCACCGCACCGCCAACAAGCGCCGGATCGATGCCGACGCTGACGTTCACGTCCTGATCGAAACGCTGCCGCAACGCCTCGGTGTAGCTATCGACCTGCTGATCGGTGAGTTCGACCGCGGCGGTGATCTCGACGTCGATTGTCTTCTCCGCCTCGGCCTTCAGCGCCTCGAATTGCGTAGCGATCTCGGGCAACAGTTCCAAGCGGTGGTTGTCCGCCAGAACGTTGACGAACCGGCGGCAGCGGTCGTCGATGTCCTCGCGCACGATGTCGATCAACTGGTGTGCCTTGACGGCGGGTGCGAGGGAGGGCGCCGCCACGAGTTGCTTGACCTGATCGGTTTCAACGGCGCGGGCCAGCAAGGCGAGCATCGGCGACCATTGTGTCAGGCGACCCGACGACCGGGCGAGGTCGAACGCGGCATTGGCGTAGGGACGCGCGAGGGTAGCGATCTCGGCCACGTCGGGGCCTCTTAGAGATCCGCCGCGACCCTGTCGAGCAGGGCGTCGTGACGATCGCGATCGATGGATGCTTCGAGAATGCGTTCCGCGCCCAGTACGGCGAGGTCTGCGACTTCCCCCCGCAGGGTTTCCTTGGCGCGGTTGAGTTCCTGGGCCACGTCCGCTTGCGCAGCCTTCAGAATCCGCTCCCGCTCCGACTCGGCGTCGGTGCGGGCATTGTCGATCATCTGTACGGCCTGGCCCCGGGCATCGTCGACGATCCCCCGCGCCTCCGCCCGGGCTTCGTTGAGGATCTCCTCCGCTCGGGCTTCCGCATGCTCAAGGTCGCGCTGCGCCTTCGCCGCTGCTTCCAGACCATCGGCGATGGTCTGCTGGCGTTCGCGCATGGCACGAATCAGGAACGGCCAGATGAACTTCCAGCAGAACCAGACGAAGACAAAGAAGAAGATCGATTGCCCGAGTATCGTGAAGTTGATGCTCATGGCTGCTCCTCTAGTTCAAGCGCTCAAGCGGACTAGATCGGTGGCGCGAAGATCACCATCAGGCCGACGCCCACGCCGATAATCGGCACGGCGTCCACGAGGCCGAGGATGATGAACATCTGGGTACGCAGCACCGGCAGCAGTTCGGGCTGCCGGGCGACGCCCTCCATGAACTTGCCGCCCAACAGTCCGACGCCGATCGCGGCGCCCACTGCACCGAGCCCGATCATCAGGCCGGCGGCAATGAACAAGAGAACCTGCATCTCCATTTAATGACTCCTAGCTAAAAGTTAGTGCTCGTCCGAGACATCGTGTGCCTGGGCGAGATAGACCACGGTCAGCACCGCGAAGATGAACGCCTGAAGCGTGATGACGAGGACGTGGAACACCGCCCAAGCCCAATGCAGCACGCCACCGGGGACAAAGAAGACCGCACTCGTGTACATGAGCGCGATCAGGATGAAGATCATCTCCCCCGCATACAGGTTGCCGAACAGCCGCAACCCTAGGGAGACGGGCTTCGCGATCAGCGTGACGGTCTCCAAGACCAGGTTAATCGGTGCGAACGCGACCTTGAGCAGTATCCGCACGATCGGGTTGCCCCCCTTTGGCGCCTCGAACGGGTGGAACAGCAACTCGCCGATGAACCCGCCGACGCCCTTCTGCTTGATGCCGAAAAAGATGATCAGCGCAAACACGCTGAAAGCCATGCCCAGGGTGATGTTCGGGTCGGTGGATGGCACGACCTTCATGAATTCAATACCCATCCACTTGGCGAGTCCCGGAATCCAGTCGACGGGAACCAGATCCATGAGGTTGAGGAAGAACACCCAGACGAAGATCGTCAACGCCATGGGCGCGATCAAGCTGTTCGTGTGCTGGAAGATGCTCGATGTCGTGTCCTCGATGAAGTCGACGATCATCTCGACCCCGTTTTGCAGACCGCGCGGTACGCCCGACGTCGCCTTCCTGGCAGCGGCCCAGAATACGAGGCAGAACAGGACTCCAAGTACGAGCGACCAGAACATCGAGTCCACGTGGATCGCCCAGAAACCCATCGCGGCGGCCTGTTCCGCATTCTCGGCGATGCCCCAGGTGCCGTCCGCTTTCTGCCCGAACGTTAGGTTCGTGAGATGGTGCTTGATGTAGCCGCCGGCGTCTTCGGCCATCGGAGTTTTCGCTGTCCCGTCAGTCCTGCGGTTTCGAGCCGCCTCTTTCCGCGCCCGTCGTGCCACCTACCAACGGTGATGCCAAGGGCGCGATCAATGTCGCGATAAGGCCGACGAAGAACCCGAGGCTGCCCGCTCTCAGAACCACGAGGGCCACAACCAGGAGCGCCACCATGAGCCCCATCTTCACCAGCCACCGACCGAGGAACTTGCCCCCTTCGACGACTGCCTCTTGCGCCGCATCCTGCCCGCCGCGTCCGGCACGACTCGCCGCCCACGCGAAGTACGCGTTCGGCAGAAGAGCCACGAGGCCGCCCAGAAACGCGGACTTCGCCTCGTCCACGCTCCAAGCTAGCGCCAGCGCCGCCACCGCCACGGTGACAGCCGCCTGCAGGGCCACTACCCGGACCGGCGTTCCCCAACGTCGACCGCTGCCGGATGGCTTGGCCGCGTTCACCGACCGCACTCGTCTCGCGCGGCGCTATCGCGCCGGTAGAGGCCAGGAACGATCCGGGGTTCGCAAAGGGCGCGCATTATACGGGCGGCATGGGGTGTCTTCAAACGCGGGTCGAACAGCGATTGGCGATCCTAACGATCCAACTTCGCTCCCATTCGGGCAAGAATCCCATCAAGCTCGTCGAGGCTCGAATAGCGGATCACGACTCGTCCTTTGCCCTTGCTGTTCGTGGTGATGGAGACCGGCGCTCCCAAGTGCTCGCTCGCCGAGCGTTCGAGCCGGCGCGTGTCGGGATCCGGCGCCGGTTCGGGTGGTGCTCCACTCAAGAGTCGCTTGACCAATGCCTCGGTCTGGCGAACCGACAGCGACCGTTTCGCCACCTCTCGACCGACCGCCGCCTGTTCATCGACGGGCAACGCGAGGAGTGCGCGGGCATGGCCCATCTCCAATTCGCCGTTGTCGATCATTTCCCGGACCGCGGGTGCGAGGTTCAGCAGTCGGAGCAGGTTCGAAACCGCGGTCCGCGACCGCCCCACGGCGTCGGCGATCTGCTCGTGGGTCATCTCGTACTCGGCGAGCAGCCGCTGCAGCGCCGCCGCCTCTTCCAGTGGATTGAGATCCTCCCGCTGGATGTTTTCGATCAGGGCGACTGCGATTGCCTGGCGGTCGTCCAACTCCCGAACCAGTGCCGGAACCGTGTCCAGGCCGGCACGCTGCGCCGCACGCCAGCGGCGCTCTCCCGCAACGATCTCGTACCCCCCCGCGGGACGCGGGCGGACGATTACCGGTTCGAGCAATCCCTGGGCCTCGATCGAAGAAGCCAGTTCCGCGATTCCTTCCTCGTTGATTCGCCGACGCGGCTGATGGGCACTGCGGTAGAGGGTTTCCACGGGTAGCTCCGACAGGCCCTGCGACGGCGCGGCCGCTTCCTCCATGGGCTCTGGCAATAGCGCGTCGAGACCCTTGCCGAGGCTTTTTCGCTTGCCGATCACCGATGCCCCTCTTTGCTCCCCGCCACCGCTCGGTTGCGGAACCGGAAATTAGCACTCCCAAGCGTTTGCCGCAGGTTTTTCGTGTTCGTCGTATGCCTATGGGGAGCCCCGTGGCCCGCCGCGACCGGCGGTGCGCGAACGCAACTCCCCGGCGAGGGCCCGGTACGCCACCGCGCCTCGACAACGCGGGTCGTAGACCGTCGCCGGCAAGCCGTGGCTCGGCGCCTCCGCCAGGCGGACGTTGCGCGGCACCACCGTGCGGAACACGTCCCGGCCGAAATACGCCATGAGCTGACGCGAGACATCACGGCTCAGGGTATTGCGCGGGTCGTACATCGTCCGCAGGATCCCCTCGATCGCGAGCCCGGGATTGCCACGTTGACGGACGCCCCGGATGGTCAGCAGCAAGGCGGTGAGACCTTCAAGCGCGTAGTACTCGCACTGCATCGGGATCAGCACCCCGTCCGACGCCATCAGCGCGTTGAGCGTCAGCACGTTGAGCGACGGCGGGCAGTCGATTAGCACGAAGTCGAACGCCGGCACCGCATCGAGTCGGCGGCGCAGGCGCATTGACCGGTCCTCCGCCGACAGCATTGCGACTTCGGCGGCGGTCAAGTCCGCGTTGGCGGGCACGAGGAAGAACTCGCCGGAGGATCGACGCACGACCCGGTCGAAAGGTTCGTCGTCAACCAGCCATTCGTAGGCGCTTGCCGACAGGTCGTTCTTGTCGACTCCCGACCCCATGGTCGCGTTCCCCTGGGGATCGAGATCGATCAGCAGCGTGCGGACCCCATCGGCCGCCAGCGACGCCGCCAGATTGACGCTGGTGGTGGTCTTCCCCACTCCGCCTTTCTGGTTCGCTACCGCTATCCGCCTTGCCATGATCTATCGCCGCCCGACGATTGCGTGCTTCCGGGACGACGCGCTGCCGACGACCGTGACCCAGGTCTTCCCCGTGCGTTCACAGGCACGAATTTCGCCCCCATCAAACATGGACGCGTGCAATGGCCCGCCGGACTGCAGCAAGGCCGAGCCTCCCGGCGCGAGCAGGCCTTGCTGCATTCTCCACGTCGCGGCCGGCGGAGCCACCGCCCGGGCGGTTACGGTATCAAACACCCGTCCATCGAGAGAATCGGCAGCATGCGGTTGCCCGAAATCGGCTTCGATCACTTCCGTATTACCGAGCGCCAGTTCAATGATCACATGCTGCAGGAACCGGGCTTTGCGTTGGCTCCGTTCCACCAGGGTCACCGGCGACTCGGGCCGCGCGATGGCCAGCGGCACGCCGGGGAAACCAGCTCCCGAACCCACGTCCACCAAGCTGCCGTGCCACCAGGGGAGCAGGCCAAGGCTATCGATGACATGGCGGTCGCGAAGCCGGCCCAGATCCCGACGCGACACCAGGTTGCCGCGGGCGTTCCAGCGCCGAATCAGCCGCTCGTAGCGTTCGAGTGCTTCGACGGCCCGACCCGATCCGACACCCCGTTCTTCGAGGAATCGCGCAAGGGCATCACGCGTGGCGTCGTTCGCCGGCATCGCGCTTGGCGTGCACCAGCAGTAGCGACAACGCCGCCGGTGTCACCCCCGGTACCCTGGCGGCCTGGGCGATCGTGGCGGGCTGCCGCGCGGCGAGCTTGTCCTTGAGCTCGTTCGACAGGCCCGATATGCCCCGGTAGTCGAAGTCGGGCCGCAGCACCACCCCTTCGTTGGCCCTGACCCTCGCGATCTCTTCGTCCTGGCGTTGCAGGTAGCCCTGGTACTTGGCATCGATCTCGAGTTGCGAGACCACCGGTTCATCCACGGCGAGCCCATGGGCTTCCAGCACGCCCACCAAGGCACCCACGTCGATGCCGGGCCGCTTGAGGATCTCGAACAGCGGGGCGGGCTTTTCGATCGGCTCTCCCGTGGCCTCGACAATGGCCCGGGCCAGACCATTGCCCGGCACCGCGACGACGCCGGCAAGCACCGCCGCGGCCCGTTCCAGTTCACGCTTCTTCGCGGCGTAGGCGGACCACCGCGCCTCGTCGACAAGACCAAGGGTTCGGCCTTGCTCCGTAAGGCGCCGATCCGCGTTGTCTTGACGCAGCCGCAGGCGGTACTCGGCGCGACTGGTGAACATCCGATACGGTTCGGCTACCCCGAGCGTCACCAGATCATCGACCAGCACGCCGATATAGGCCTCGTAACGTTCCGGGCACCACGCGCTCGCCCCCGCAGCCGCCCGGGCGGCGTTCAACCCGGCCAGCAAGCCCTGGGCGGCGGCTTCCTCGTAGCCGGTGGTCCCGTTGATCTGACCGGCGAAATAGAGGCCTTCGATGCAGCGCGTCTCCAACGACGGCTTCAGGTCCCGGGGATCGAAGAAGTCGTACTCGATGGCATATCCCGGCCGCGTGATGTGGGCGC
>JAPOYW010000471.1:6205-17643 GCA_026706425.1 Gammaproteobacteria bacterium | reverse complement strand
GGCAATCCCGAAGAAGCGAACATGGAGCCGGCAAAGAAGCTGTTGGCCCGGGTCACTTCGCCCCCGTGCAACACCCGGATTTGCCACTCGAAGTCCAATGCATGGAACAGTGCCTCGCGTACGCGAAGATCGTCGAATGGTTGGCGCCCCGTATTCATTGCCAGACGATACCGGGCACCGCTCTGATCGCGTGACCGGAGTCGGCCCAGCACTAGCCAGCCGGCCCCGCGGGCGGGAACGTCGTAGGATGCCAGCCAGTGCCGCGAGTCGGTCTCGGTCCACACGTCAAGCATTCCTGCGCGCAGGGCTTCGCGGGCCACCGTCGCGTCCAGGTAACGTTCGTAGCGAATGGTATCGAAATTGAATTTGCCACGATTCACCGGAAGATTCCTACCCCAGTAATCCGGCACGCGCTCGTATGTGACGTAGCGATCCTGAGACACGCTTGTTAATCGGTAGGGGCCGCTCTGCAGCGGCGGCGTCATTGTCGGTTCGCTCAGATCCCGTTCAAGCCAGTAATGCGCGGGCACGATGGGTATGTAGCTGAGAAGGAAGAGTTGTTTGGCGGCGTCCGAGTCGGCACGAATCTCGACAGTCAGAGGATCCAGGATGTTGACGTCAGTAACCCAGGTGAGCGCCCCTGCCCACCCGTGCCCCAGGATGTCGGCGCCACGAAACGTCTCGAAAGAAAATTTGACATCAGCCGCGGTAATTGGCCGGCCGTCGTGCCAGCGAGCCTCCGGGCGCAATCGGAAGACGATTCGGCGGCGATCTGCGCTTAGGGCGATGGACTCGGCCAGACTGCCGTAATAACCCGAGGGTTCGTCACCTGCGCGCTCGACCAGGTGATCGTAGGACCGGAGGAATCCCGCCGGTCGGTACATCGGCGACACGGTATTTAAAGGCCTGAGCCAGGGCAGCACCAGCGTACCGCCCTTCGGGGCGTCCGCATTGAGATAGTTGAAGTGGGGGAAGTCGACGGGATATTTCAGTTCGTAGTTGGGTATCTGCGAGACGCCGTAACGGAACTCGAGCGGCTGCGTATCGGCGACCGTGGGCGCCAAAGAGTAGTTCAACAGAGTGAACAGCAACGGGAGGGTTGCTTCCGGCGCGCGGTTTTTCCAGGCGGTTACACTTCTACGCAGCATTCTCATACGGGCACATCTTACGCCAGTCGGTGTCAGTGTTCCCTTACTGCGTCTTCGAGAATGGTCACCAACCCCCTGTCGCCGTCGACCGTGATCCTCTGTCCATGTTCAACGAGTCGTGTGCCATTGCCGGTCCCCGGTGACGGAGAACTGGTGATTCGCCATGGTGACGTGTTCACCCATTGGAGTCTTTTGGCAATGACTATGTTTCCGGTTAAACCGGCACATTACTATGCGGACCGTGGTGACCCATATGAAATCTCGCTCGAGGTACCACTTGGCAACTGACCCTATCCGATTACCGGTAATGATCGAGGCCATGTCGAGTACGAGCGCGTTGGGGACTGCTGGGCTCGTGATCTTCCGCTAAACCGTGGTCGTCACAATTTCGACAGGATCCGTTACGACATGTACCGGGACGCCACGGTGGCACGGGAAACCTCCTCTCTCGGCGGTGCGAAGCCTCTTCTATTGCGTCAGGGCCCTTCTCTCCGTAGTTGGCTTAGCTCTCGACGGTGCTCGCTCAACCCGGTGCCGACAAGCGGCTGGCGCTCGCGACCGACGGCAAGCGCCGAATCTCCGCGCCGTGCTCGCGTTCCGCCCGCCTCAGCTCGTATAGCTTCTGCAGGTTGAGCCAAAACTCGCCCGATGTCCCGAAGAATCGACCCAGACGCAGCGCGGTGTCGCCCGTGACGGCGCGTTGGCCGTTCAGGATCTGGGTGATGCGGTTCACCGGCACTTCGAGCCGCCGTGCCAGCTCCGCCGCGCTCATACCGAGCGCATCTAGATCTTCCCGCAGCGTCTCGCCGGGATGTATCGGATCGCGCGCCATGTCCTGTCTCCCTATCTCAATGGTAGTCGACGATCTGCACCCTCGTCGGGCCAGGGCTCCCATCCGCCCATACGAAGCAAATTCGCCATTGGTCGTTGATGCGTATGCTCCATTGCCCTTTGCGGTCGCCCTTCAACCCTTCCAACCGGTTGCCGGGCCGCGCCAGGTCGCGCAGGCCGGTCGCCGCATCAAGCTGGTCGAGCTTGCGCGACGCGGTGCGTGCAAAGCCGGAGAATGCGGCCACCCGCCGTCCGTTGTAGAAGTCCTCCGTTCTCCTGTCGGCGAAGCCGGCGATCAACGTCGATTCGACCCAATCGGAATTGCGTCCGAGCGTAGACAGCGGTATGCGTTACGTCAAGCGTAAATCCGACTGGGATTCTCCCTGCGTTCTCGAAAGTTGTCACGTGCGCATCGGGTCAATCAGTCTAGGAGTCCGCGAGTTCTTCGACCGGATCATCAAAGCGGGCGGAGATGATGCTTCCTTGCCCTGAGCAGCCTCGAACGATTTGCAGCCACACCTGATCAGCAGTAGGTGGGAACAGGCAAAGACTGAGGCGCGCACAGACTCGGCACACAATGCGCAGCCGCTAAAGGCCGCGGCTTGACTTGCCGCGATGGCTTGCTAGTGTGCCCGCCGACTAACGATGTACCTACCACGAGGTACATCGCCCTTGATGACCTTTCCGAAGGCCGGAGACGGCGTAGTCGGCACCACGACTGAAGGGAACAGGATGCGCATCAACAACGGCGGCCCCGCTGCCGGCTTCGACTCCATCATTCTCTTTCCGTTCGATGACCACAGCGTCCCGTTTCAACACGGTGTGAAGTTGCACCTTGAGGGCAAGCAGACCGGTCACGGCAACAAGCCGGTCGTGCCGCTGGGCGAGCCGGGTGCCCACGACAGCGAGTGGATCGCATACTACGGCACCGTCCTCGAGATCGATGGCGAGCTGTGGATGTGGTACCTGGGGCAAGGGCCGGACGAGCACTGGCACCAGCGCGTCTGCCTGGCCAAGAGCAAGGATGGCCGAATCTGGGAGAAGCCCGATCTCGGGCTGGTCGAGTATCGCGGCAGCAAGCACAACAACCTGGTCGACATGGGCGAGGACATGCATGTGCAGGCGTGCGTGATCTTCCACGAGTCCGGTGATCCAAACCCCGACAAGCGCTTCAAGATGGCCTTCCAGCCGCGCAAGCACTCGGGTCGTGTGTGTGCCGCCTACAGCGCCGACGGGCTGACCTGGCGGGAGTCGCCCAACAATCCGGTGGGAGGCCGGCTCGAGATGGCGGGCGGTACCAAGGTGGATGGCTGCTACTACCTGGCCGGCCAGGGAGGGAGACACGCCGTGGGAGCGCGCCAACTGGTCACCAGCGCCTCCGACGACTTCGAGCACTGGGCCGATGCAACCTGCTTCGGCCTGCGACGTAGCAACGTCTCTCCCCAGCCCTCGGTGGCGGGCAAGAACGCCGGCGAGCAGGTGCACCTGGGCGCAGCGCTGTGGAACCGCGGCAACGTCGTCATTGGCTTCTTCGGGAAGTGGAATGGTCACCCGTCCAACGACCGGCGCATGGTGACCATGGATCTGGGCTTCGCGGTCAGCAACGACGCCCTTCACTTCCGCGAGCCGATTCCCGACTTTCCCATCGTCTCAGCCGCCGAAGACAGCTGGGGGTTGAAGCGCCGGGAGTCTCTCGCGCTCAACTTTCCCGCCCTAATCCAGGGCCAGGGCTTCGAGAACATGGGCGACGAGACCTTGTTCTGGTACGCGCCGTGGCCGGAGGAGGCGAGCGATGGCGTGCGCGTTGCCAGTTGGCCGCGGGATCGGCTGGGTTACTTCTCGCCCTATGAAAGCGGCATCTGGAGGCTTGGGGGCGGATCGGACCCGCACTTCGTCTCCGCACCCATCGACCTGGAGGGTAGTGCGGCACGACTGGCGGTGAACGTGGAAGGCATCAACGAGCACAGCTCGATCACGGTCGAGATTCAGGACCATGCGTTTCGGCCGGTCCCAGGCTACGATCGCGGCGCCAGCCAAGGCCCCGTTGGACCGGGCCTGGCTCAGCCGATTGTCTGGCAGGGCCAGGACGTCATCGACGGCGTGACCGGCCGGATCCGGGTGCGGGTGGATTTCGACGGCGTGCGCCCGGAGGACGTCCGGCTATACGCGGTGTATCTCGACTCGGCGTGATTTTGCCGCGCCGTGCCGCATGCCTCTAGTTCGTACGGCAACCCCACAAGATCTGCGTGCCATCGCAGGGCTTGAGCGTGATTGGATAAGAGAGGGCTCCATCATCGGTTTCGAGGCCGGTGGGATCGCAAGCTTCGCACGCTACGTTGACCCGGAGAGACGGTGGCGGGATCGGAAGGATCGTTTCCCCTTGCCGAGGAACGCGGGACTGGACCGGTTGGCGAGATCGAACACCAACGTGTCGCCGTATTCCGCCGACAGGTAGAGGTGCGAGCCATGAACCGCCATTCCCCGTATGTTGGCAAGTCCTTCTACCGTTGCGCCGCCGGGGGTCTCGGCCCCCTCCGCGATGATCGTCGCAATGCTTAACGAACCCGTCTCGGCATCGCGCTCCATGGCGAGCAGCGTGTCGGCATCGCCGCTGCGTCGTAGCGCGTACACGTTGGAACCGTCGGCTGTCATTTCCGCGGTCGCCACGCCGGCGATCGACTGCCGCGAAACCAGGCTCAGCATCTCGTGCGTCTCGTCGAACTCGTAGGTTTCGATCATCCAGGGTTCCATGATGTTGTGTACGAACCCGTCGCGCAGCAGGAGACGTCCGCCGGGACACGGGGCACCCCCGACCTCACCGGCGTACTCGATGCCGCCGTCTTCCCGGGGCGTGAACTTCCACCACGCCTCGCACGTGGCGACCAGCAGCGCGTCGCCTTGGGCGTCCCATAGCAGCCGTGCGTCGTCATCGAAGACCGCGTGGTCCGGCAGGGTCTGCCTCAGGGTCAGTTCACCCGTCTGCCCATCGCGGGCGAACACGACGATGCCCAGTCGCGATACGACGTAGAGTACGGTGCCGTCCGTGTTGAACGCCTGGGCGCCGAGTTCACCCAGTTCCACCACCGTGCCGTCCTCCGCAAGGTCGCCGCTGGCGACGGATCCGACATAGCGCAACATGGCCGGTGGGTCGGCCGGCGACCAGGACAGTTCGAAGTCGCCCAGCCTGTTTCCTCCGTAACCGTCCTGATCCCAGTAGTAGGCACCCAGGCGGACGAGATAGCGAACGCCGGCCTCGGCGAGGAAAGACACGCTGGCGGTTCCCCGAGCGTGCGACCGGCCCGGACCAGTTGCAGCGTGCCATCCTCTCCCCGCCGATAGACAGCCAGCTTGAGCCCGTCGAGACCCTCGGCCGCGAAGCGCATCCATCCGGTCTCATCGGGCTCTAGCGCCCACCAGAGGGACGAGTCCCCCAGCGTGCCGGTCATTTCGCCCTTCTCGGTGGTCGCGAAGGCGTTGGAGCCGGCGTAGGTTCCGCCGGAACTCGCCAGCATCATGGCGTTCGCGACGTCGTCGTTCGAGGGCGTCTCGCCCCACTCGAGAATGAAGGTCTGGTCGCCCAACGGCGCCTCGGCGGCATCTCGCGGTAGTCCCAGGGCAAGCCGGTAGGTCGCGTCCGCCCGGACGTCGAATGCCATGACCTGGTCCATCGTCTCGTCGCCTTCGTCATGGGCTACGAGTTCCAGTGCGTCCAACGTATCTCCCTCGAACACCGATTGCTGCAGTGGGGCCTCGCCGACCGTGCTGAAGAACCCCGCTCGCAGTATTCGCCACGTGAAACGGCCATCCGCCGGCGGCTGCCATGCCACCCAAGCGGTGCGCGATCCGGACTCCGCCGGTTCTCCGGGCTCGACCGTCAGGGCGTCCATGTCCATGGACACGAACGCGAAATTGCCGAACGCGCGCGCGGCCCCTGCCACGTCGTCGCTGCCGGGATCGCTACGCTCGCCCGGCGCCCAACCGAGTTCGAAGTCCGCGCCTGACACGTAGGCGTGGATCGACGAAACCGAGATCCGGTATTCGGCACCTGCCGATGCCGGAAACACGGCTTCCGATGCCGGCACGCCCGAGACTAGCCGCGACTCCCCGACACGGTCGCCGGAATGTACGGCCACCACCAGATTCTCCCGGTCGAGGGCGAACCGCCAGTCTCCGGATGCCGGGGCCGTCCACCGGTACCAGACGCTCGATGCCTTGCCGGGCCCAATACCGCCGGCGACCATGGGGGTGGTGAAGCCCATGAGTTCTCCGGGTTCCGTCGTCGCGGCCTGGTTGTTGCCGAGCACAAGGCCGGTCTCGCCTTCGAGACCGGCCGCCAGCGCGAAGTCGTCGTTGGCCGGTCGGTCGCCCGGTGCCCAGCGCAGCGTCAGGACGGGTGTGGACCGCCGCTCGGTAACGGTGCCGAATCCGAATGCGTTGGGCACCGTCTTGAGCAAGCTGAGGTCGTGGATGGCCAAGCGCACCCGGTAGGTCGTGCCTGCCTCGGCGAAAAAGGTGCTTCCGCCGCCGAACCGCGGGGTCCCCACGGGCGTCAATCCGGCCCCCGTGTCGCCTCGGTAGACGCCTACCACCACGTTGTCCGCGTAGTCGCCCCGCACTCCGGGTACGACGGAGAACCTGACGGGTCCGTCTTCAAGGGCCTGCCACTCGTACCGTATGGACCGGGGGCTCAGCAGCGGAGATACCGGGGTATCCCGCACCAGCGGCTCCCCCGGTTCGCGCGTCGCATGCAGGAGGTCGAAAGCAGTCTCTCCTTCGACACCGTCCAGCCGCATCGCTGCAGCGAAATCGTCGTTTTGCGGGGCGCCGGCGGCATCCGGCGCGGCCGCGCCCGGCGAGCCGACCACTACCGGGACCGACGCTTCCCCTGCGGTCGCGTTCCATGCGCTCGCTGCGAAATGGAGTCGGAAGCTGCCTTCCTGCCGGCCGCTGACCCGACCCGTGACCGTCTGGCGCTCGTCGGGACCGATCTCGCCCAGCACGATCGTGTCGCCCTCGTCGCGCTCCAGCGACCGCTCGGTGCCGTCGTCCCGCACGACGTTGCTCTGGTCCTTGACGACGTAGGCGTCCATGGCCAAGGCCGCCACGCCGACGACCGATGGCGACGCCATGCTCGTGCCGGAAAGGACCGCATACCCCGTGCGGCTGCCCTCTCCCTCCGGGGCGGCGACTTGCACGCCGGTGCCGACGACCTTCGGCAGCAGTCGACCGTCGTAGGTGGGTCCCAAACTGCTGAACTCGGCGATGTCACCGCTGTTGCCCGTCGCCCCGACCGTCAGCGCGTTCTTCGCGCCCGCCATGCTGGAAACCCCCTGGTCGACCGCGTTGCCCGCCGAGGTCACGAACAGCTGCCTCGCTCCCCAGACCGCCGCGTCGATCTTGCGCTCCACGACGGAACGGCCCTCCCACGCGTCGTGGGTGACGCCGACACTCGAGTTGATCACGAGGGCTTTGCGCGGCACGCCATCGCCACACGCCGTCGGCGTCGCAAACCAGTCCATCGCGCGACCCCATCCCAACGCCGATGCGCCGCCCCAGGTGCTGAGCACCTTCGCCATGCGGATGTCCTGGACGAGCGGGGCCATGCCCGCCCGGTTCGACTGCACCGCGCCGTTGCCGACCGCGATGCCCGCGACGTGGGTGCCGTGCCCGCTGAAGTCGAACCAGAGGTCCTGGTCCTCCTCGCGGCCGAAGATGAAGTTGGTGAAGTTCGCGCCGCAGATGCTGCGCCGGTTGGAACCGATGTCGCGATGGTCCACGTTCAGACCGGAGTCCATCACGCCCACCGGCACCGTCGCTCCACCGATACCCGCGAAGAGCCCCGTCGCAGCGTCGTAGCTGCGCACCGCGTCGGCGTCCATCGCCGCGGATGCGACTTCCAGCGTCGGCTCCACCCGACCGATGGCCTCCACGGCCAGGACGAAGTTGGCCGACGCGACGGAGAAAAGCGCGTCCAGCGGCAAGTTTGCCGCGTAGGTGCGGATGGTCGGGTCGAAATAGCCGACCACCGCGCCCAGGTCCGTCAGGGCGGCCCGCCAGCGTCCTTCGGGATCGTCGTCCATCAGGGTGATCCACACCGGAGTCTCGTCGTAGCCGCCGGAGAGCGCCCGGTCGCCGAGCGAAGCGGGCATCTTCGCCTCGGCGGGAACCGCGCCGATCCCCGCGACGGCGGTCGAGTCCGCAAGTTCTTGCAGACGCGACGGGTCGCTAGGGAGCCGCGCGCGCAGGAGATTCCCGGATCGCCCGATGACGGCTCCTCCCTGCCCGGCCAACGCTGCCCGGAGTTCCTCGAGAGTGCTCCCGTCGGCCAGTTTGACCCAACCGAACGTCCAGTCCCGCCCAGGGACCTCCGCCAGTCCGGACGAGGACATCCAGTCCGGCGTCGGATCGGCCGGACCCCGGTCGACATCGGCCTCTGTCATCGGACCGCGCTTGACGTCGTGGTGGGTGACGAAACCATACCCCTCCGGCGGTGTCGCCGAACGGCCGGTCAACGGAGCC
Organism: Gammaproteobacteria bacterium; assembly: GCA_026706425.1. Taxonomy (GTDB): domain Bacteria; phylum Pseudomonadota; class Gammaproteobacteria; order Pseudomonadales; family Azotimanducaceae; genus VXYL01. The sequence goes on along the minus strand of JAPOYW010000471.1, from coordinate 9,145 downwards.
GGTTCGAACCCGGGAGGGGCCTCCGCCAACTGCATCGGCACCCGGTGCGGGGGTTGCTCCGCCCCGTCGATGTTCCTGCTCTCATCAGCGATCCGGAGAAGGGCCTCCTCGATCGCCAAGCGGTCTTTTTCGACCAGCTCCAGCTCCTTCTCCACGGTGGTCCACGGTACCAACTCGTAGGCGAGCCAGAACCCGAACACCAGTAGAAAGGCGAATCCGCACGCGCGAGCTATCCGAGACATGGGCGATTCCTCCCCGCCTAATCCGACGGGGTCTGTTTAGCCAATCGCACCAGTTCGCGCGTCCCCAAGATTGGTGAATTTTCAAGACTTTTTTGCTTGCCGTGTTTCGAACGGCGGCACCAAGAAATCGGTTGGGCTACGTCTCACCCAATGAGAGCGGCATTGGTCGTTTGGGGGCGGATCGGACCCGGTTTATGCCATGTATCTCGACCCGGCGTGACCGTGCGTCAACTCATTTGCCTCCAACCGAGAAAGAGCAACACGACCGCAATCGCCACGAATACCACTCGAAAGAACGAACACCAGCCCGCGAAATGATCTTCCAGCAACCTGGCACCCCATTCCCAGTGAATCCACCTCAAGAACCGAATCCTGAGACGCACCAACTGCGGGACCCACGGAATGACGAGCAGGCAAGGAATCGCGAGCAGGAACAGCAGCCAGTCAGTCATGGGAGGCGCGAGCCGAGCCAGCGTGGAGCGAGGGAGCTAGTGTAGCCGCCGAGGCGAGGGGTTGGCGACTGCGATGGCGGTTGGGACGCGTTCGTTGTCTGTAGCTTGCTACCGCAAGGCAACGAGAATCAGCCGCTCGCGGAAGGTCCCGCAGGTTGCGGATCGGAGTACGGCGGGCGTTCGGTCCACTCGAGTTCTTTCGGGTTGGGCTGGTTGAATCTCGCCTTGTAGGGGTAGTCGTCGCCCACGACCTGGCTCGGACAATCGCCGGCCGGCGGAATGATCCAGTCGCACCCGGGCGTATTCTCTGGCCCGTTCTTCCAGCACGCCAGCAACTCCTCGAAATGCTCAGTCAGGCTGCCGGGCTCCCGGGGCGGCATGTGTTGGGCCGGATGCCAGTGATCGCCCATGAACTCCTCGACCGTCTTCATGCCGATGCGGTGGCAATTCAGGCATTCGTTGCGCTCGATATGGATCGTCCGCATGTCCCAGTCGCCCCCGCCGATCACGTAGTAGGGCGTGTTGCTCTTGCTCTGGCGGCCGCCGATTCGAGGAATGACCGTCTGATTCGGCGCGTGGGGTTGCGTGGCGCCATCGATGAAGGGGTTGTGGACGAACGGGTCGGCCTGATGGCAGGCCACACACTGGGTTTCGGTTCTCACATAGGCGCGGTCGAAGGCCTCGGGATCATCGATCCCCGGCAGCTTTCCCATCAGTCGATTGGTTTCGGGATCGACATAGGTCCACTCCCGGTTGTCGCCGCTCTCGAAGAAGGCCGTCGCCCCGGTCACCTTGTTGTAGCCGATCATCTGGACGGAATCGCCGATGTCGAATCCGAATACGTCGTCGCGACCGTCATGCCGGCAGAAACTCACCCAGATGACCTCGTGGCGCCTCGAGCCGTCGGCATCCTTTCCGACATAGCGCTGAACGCTGGATCCCGACATGCAGTCGCCGATCTGCAGGCTGGGGTTGTCGCACTGGTGGAGACCGGGATCCCCGACGGTCTTCACGCCGTTGACATAGATCGGCATCTCCACGTTCGCACCGCAATCAACCGTTGGCGGAACACCCAGATCCGGCTCGATCATCCTGGCGTACTCGAACGCGGAGGTCTGCCTGCGGAGGCTGCTGTTCTCCGGCTGGCACCCTCGCCACGTACCGTTTCCGTCCTCGTCGTACCGGGCTGCGGGCGCGACATCCGCTTCGAGACCGAGACCGGCCCCGATGGCGAGGCAAACGCCCGCGGTGCCGGCAAGTGCTAGTCCTGGTTTCCCCATGCCGTCTGTCGCGGTGGCAAGGCCGAGCCAATGTTGCCAATTCCGGAGGGAAGCCGCAAATGCAGGAACCGGCACTACCGGTCACCTTGACCTCACCTTCGACGGGCGCGTTGAGATCGCGGGGCGCACCGCCCACCAGATCACCGCAATGCCAACGATTGATTGGCACGGCCAGGTTTGCCAGCAATGTTGCCAATCCCGGCGTGTGCACCCAACGGCTCAACCCCGAGGGTCGGGAGCCACGCCGACATGTCCGTGACGCGACGCGAACGCACGTGCGGGTTCAAGCTATCCGCCGCACGTTGAGCACCAGCCAACCCTCGTTGTTGTCGTAGGTGTCGAACAGGTCGAAACGTGACGCGACGTCGTTGGCGAGGGCGAGAAGCCGACCGTCGCAAGGGGCGGTGTAGGTCGTGTTCCGAGGAATTCGGATTCGGTCTTCACCGTCCTGATGACACAGGATCCCGACAAGCTCGAACCAGTTTGCCTTCGGCTCGACGCGCCGGTCGCTAGCCAGGCGGATCAGCGGCAGCTTCATCCGGTCCAGTCCGTCAAAGAACGATGCGAGCTTTGGGTCGTCCTCGTGCCAGCCACAGGGGCCGCACGGAGGCAGATCGCCGTCGCGCCAATGCTGGGTTTCGGCAACCGACAGCACGTATTGTGCATCGGCCTCCATCAGGACGTGCGTATCGTTCCTCTGCTGCTCCGCCAACACGATCACGTCCGCGTCTTGGTCGACCTCGATGACGGTACCGTTCGCTGGGCGTCGCAACGTGGGCTGCACGTTCCGTTTCTGCGCCGCCGTGTTGAGCAGCTCACGCTGCTCGTTGGCCAACGCGTCGGCATAGTGCGGCAGGTCCACAAAGCGTCGCAGCGCCGAGTCGTGGAATTCCGGCGCCGTGCCGAGGTCGCGGGGCTCGCGGCCGTAGATGGGACTCCTGCTGGCACTTGAATACGCGGTGTGGT
>JAPOYW010000471.1:0-6195 GCA_026706425.1 Gammaproteobacteria bacterium | reverse complement strand
CGCAGGCCAGCATGCCCTCGAAGCGAGCGTCCACGGCGAGGCCGAGGCCAACGTTCGCGGTGGACTCGACCATCCATTCGAGGGCGGCGCGAGCGAGCGGTTCCTTGTGAGGTTCGCCACCGCCCACCGAGCCGTGGTCGCCCGGGAACCAAACCTGCCTGAGCGTCTGTCCCGCCGTCGCGCTTTCCATGGGTGTTGGCTCGAACTCCTTGCGCCGTTCGTCGATGGACATAGCGTGCAGCGCGTTGTCGACGTGCGCGCCGAGTTTCGTGTTCACCCATCGGTAGCGCTTGTTGAACAGTTCGTCGAGACCGATGCCGGGTAGCTTGTCGGGGATGCCCATTGCCCCGACGGTGTCCCAACAGCCCAAAAGCGTGATGCGTGGAACGCTTGTGCGGTGGCACGTCCGGAACTCCGTAGCCCCGGCCCCGGCCGGGTCCTTCTCGCCGCGATAGAGTTCGTACGCGTCGTGGACCGAGGTCAGTTGGTGCCGGCGGAGCATTCCCGCGAAGCCGATCATCCCGGCCAGGCTTCGAACCGTGTACGCTCCGCGGCTGAACCCGAAGAGGTAGATATCGTCCTCTTCCTCGTAGTTGCTGGCCAGGAATCGGTAGGCTTGGCGGACGTTGAAATCTAGTCCGGCACCCATCGCGCCGCCGACAATCTTGTCGATCGGGCCATGTGTGCCGACCCCTTCGTCGTAGTAGACGATCTGCAGCACATGGTTCGCGTCCCGTGGCCGTACGGCCCGGGCGAGCCGGACGACGTTGGTCGGACTCTCCATCTCCGGCGTGTTCCAGGTGCCGTCGCAGCAGACGACCAATCGCTTCACGGACAATCCCTCCTACTGCTCATGACAACAGGGCACAACACGCCGTTGGGGTATCCCCCACACGTTTGTGCGGCGCGATCCTGCGCCGCTTGATGCTTGACCGCCGCGTCGGCGGATCGGCCCTATCCCCGGATGAACTCCCGGATCACGGTACCGGGCCGATTGCCCGTGTACTCGCCGTCCTCGATGACGACCTGGCCGGCGACCAACGTCGCGTCGTAGCCCCGGCTCTTCACCACCAGGCGCCCGCCGTTGTGCGGGAAGTCCCGGACGTATTCCGGATGGCGGGAGCACAGGTTCTCGTAGTCGATGACGTTGATGTCGGCGTGCCAGCCTTGGCGTAGCTCGCCGCGCTCCTTGAGCCCCAGCACCTCGGCGGACTTGCCGGAGATCCGGTGTACGGCTTCCGGCAAGGTGTAGACGCCGCGGTCGCGGGTCAACTCGCCGAGCAGGAAAGTCGGTGAGTCGGCGTCGGTGAACTGGCCGACGTGGGCGCCGGCGTCGCCGAGCATCGGCACGACGTGGGGAAGGCGCATGTAGTTCCACTGGTTCTGGAGGGCGCCGCCGAAGGCCCAGAGGTTCCACAGTTCCCGACCCTCGGAGGCGATCAGGCGTTCGACGTAGACGTCCACCGGATCCTTGCCTGCGTCGTCGGCAAGCTTCTGCAAGCTGTTGTTGTCGTCGAGGTCGAAATCCGGAAACTCGCCCATGCCCATGGGGTGCAACCTGCGGGCTACCTGGCCGAAGCCCCCGGCCTCCTTGGCCTCCGTCACGAGTTTCTCGCGCGTCGCCGGATCCTTGAGGGCGGCGACCCGGTCCTCGATCGTCGCCAGCTTCATCAACTCGCGCCATCCCGGGGTACGGAGAAACGCCTGCTGCGCGAGACCGAAGAACGAACCGCTTGGCCGGGTGTGGCAGATGGATGTGATGCGTCGTCCGTTCTCGTTGTTGCGGCCGAGGAACTCTTGCCAACGGGCCACGCCGCCGTCGCCTTCGGGTCCGGTGCCGCCGGAGAACAGCACCTGGCAGCCGAGTTCGGCACCAGTCTCGAACATCTGCTTCTCTATCTCGTAGCGCGTGCGCATATCCGGAGCGACCTGGAACATGCCGCCCCGGCCGCCGGCTTCGACGACCGCTTCCTGGATGGCCCGGGTCTCCCTCGGGTCGGCCCATGTTCCGGGGGTCAAACGACCGTCGGGAACCCGATGGCCTAGAAAGCGCGAGGTCGAGAACCCCGCCGCGCCGCCTTCGACGGACTCCTTGACGAGATCGACGATGCGCTGCAGTTCGCGGTCGTCCGCCTGCACGCCTTCGTCGCAGCTCTTGTCGCCCATGGCTTCGAAACGAATGGCGGAGTGGCCGCACATCCCGACCACGTTGAGCGCGGGCTTCAACGACTGAACGCAGTCGAGGTACTCGCCGAAGGTGGTCCAGTTCCAAGGCAGCCCGTCGATGATGGCGTTCGCCGCGATGTCCTCCACGGCTTCCATCAGTTCGGCGAGATAGCGCTGGTTTTCCTCGCTGCACGGCGCGAAGGTCACGCCGCAGTTGCCGATGAGCGCCGTCGTCACGCCGTGGTAGGAACTCGGGCGCATCTCGGGGTCCCAGCCGATCTGGGCGTCGAGGTGGGTGTGCAGGTCCACGAAACCCGGCGTCACGAGCTTGCCGGTGGCGTCGATGTTTCGTCCGGCTTCGACGCCGTCGAGGTCGCCGATTCGGCTGATGCGGCCGTCGTCGACAGCGACGTCGGCTCGTTTCGCCTCTGCGCCGCTGCCATCGATGACGGTGCCGCCGGAGATTATCAGTGAGTGCGCCATGGATTCATGTCCCCTCTTCGAATTGCCGCAACCCTCAATCATACATGACGAAGCGGGCCATGACGGCTGTGCCGCCGCTGCGGCCGCTGCGGGATCGCACGCACTCAGTACTCGGGGTACTCCCCATGCAGTCTGGTCGGTATCCCACCGCTCTGGTACACCTTGAGTTGCGGCTCGTTCAGGTTCGCCAGCAGGTGACTGAAGCACTCCGCCAAGAACTGATCGCGCACGCCGGAATGTCGCGGTTCGTCCACCACGTTGCGGAGCTCGCGCGGATCGTTCTCCAGGTCGTACAGCTCCAGGGGCTTTCTCGTCAGGGAGTCGATGATCATCTTGTAGCGCTCGGTGCGCGCCATCGAGTACAGGTTCACCTCGCTGAAGACCACGCCCTTGCCGCGTTGCGCGCCGCTCGCGTCAGGACCCGCCTCGACTCTCGGACGCAACGAAAGGCCACGGTCGACTTCAAGAGGGTCGGCACCGGCAGCGTCAAGCAAGGTCGAGCAGATGTCGTAGTGGTCCGTCAGGTCGTGCGCCGTCCATGACTCGGTTCCGCCAGGCGGTCTCGCGATCAGCGGTATGTTGAGCGCGCCCTCGTAGAACACCGATTTCTGGGCAAACCGGTGATCGCCAAGCATTTCGCCGTGGTCGGAGGTATAGACGATCCACGTATGGTCCATCAGCCCCGTTTCCCGCAAAGCCCGAAGGACCACGCCGATCGCGTGGTCATCGAACGCGACCTTTGCGTAGTAGTGACTCGTGAACGTGCGGCTCTGGGACTCGGTCATGTCCTTCAGTCCCCGCCGCGAGAACATCGTCCTGATCTGGGGAGAAACGGGTTCACCCGGAGCTTCCATGATCGGAAGGGGCATGTCCTCGGGATCGAACATGTCCCTGTATCTCGCCGGCGCGTCGAACGGGGGATGCGGCCCCATCAGGCAGACCTGCAGGTAGAACGGCCGGTCGTCCGCATAGCTCCGTAGCCACTCCGACGCCGTGCTGGCGATGTACATGTCGATGTGCTCATCCTCCTCGAGGAGGTTGGGCAGGTGTTCCCAGGGGCGGAGAAGTCCCGTGCTCTGCCCGAGCCTGAAGTTGCGCGCGCAGTCTTCGTAGACCTGCAGCTTCCCTCTCTCGGCCAGGAAGTCCGTGTAGTAGCAGCGGTGGGTCGCCGAGGGGATCGTGTCCTTGGTCTCGTGTGCGAACTCGTATCCCCAGTCGTGCAATCCCGAGACATGGTCGCGCGTGTGGCCGTCATCGGCCTGGTACAACCGGAAATGGGTCTTGCCGATCACGGCGGTGCGATACCCGGCGTCCCGGATGTTCCTCACGTGGCTCGGCCCGTGGCGGTCCGCCTCGCTGCGATTGCCCCACACGCCGTGCTCGTTGACGTAGCGGCCTGTAATCAGCGAAGCACGTGCCGGCATGCACAGCGGCGAGTTCGTGTTGCAGTTTCGAAAGGTCACGCCCTCGGCGGCCAGGCCGTCCAGGTTGGGTGTTCGAACCACTGGATTCCCGACGCACCCGAGCGCGTCGCCCCGATGCTGGTCGGAGAAGATCAGGACGATGTTGGGCCTGTTCGGCACAGTGTGGATCTCGCCAGGTGAATGGCAGGAACCGCAATGCTAGCGGTTTCCGTGCGATGTGGGCGCGATCCGAAGGAGGATCAGCACGGGCTTGGCGACGCCTCGTGACTTCGGGGCCGGAACGTTGCAGGCGTCTGTGCGGCGCGGACTCCTTGGCCCGTCCCCTACGAATTGTCCTCGTGCAGCCAAGCGGCGTGGCGCGGCGCGCGCTTGGTGCGGGTCCACTCCTCGAGCATCTCCTCGGCGACTGCGTGGGCGCGCTCCCGCGCTTCCTCGCCGCCCTTGTTGCAGGCCAGTTCCAAGCGGTGGCCGTTGGGGTCGAGGAAATAGATGGAGTCGAAGATGCCGTGGTCGACCGGCCCCAGCACGTCGAGGCCCGACGCTTCGAGCCGGTCCTTGGCGGCGAGGAGGTCGTCGCGGCTGTCGACCTCGAAGGCGATGTGCTGCACCCAGGCGGGGGTATTCGGATCCTTGCCCATCGGCGGCGAGTTGGGCAGTTCGAAGAACGCCAGCACGTTGCCCATGCCCGCGTCGAGGAAGACGTGCATGTAGGGGTCCGGCGCACCCGTCGAAGGAACCTCGTTCTCGGCGAACGCGAGTTGGAACTTCATCCCGAGCGCGTCCCGGTAGAAGTCGACGGTCTCCATCGCGTCGTTGCAGCGATAGGCGACGTGGTGGATGCGACGTATGTTCACGCGGCGTTCCCGGCGGCTTTCAGCATCTGGTCGCGCTCTATGGACTCGAAGAGCGCCTGGAAGTTGCCCTCGCCGAAGCCTTCGTTGCGCTTGCGCTCGATGAACTCGAAGAAGACGGGGCCGATCAGTTCCTCCGAGAAGATCTGGAGCAGGAGACTCGGTTCGTCGCCCGACGTGTCGCCGTCCATCAGGATGCCGCGTCTCGCCAGTTCATCGACAGGTTCGCCGTGGCCCGGGAGGCGTTCTGCGAGCATGTCGTAGTAGGCGGGAGGGGGTGGCTCCGTGAACCGCATACCGGCCGCCATGAGGCTGTCGCAGGTGGCCATGAGATCGTCGCAGGCGAACGCGATGTGCTGGATGCCCTCGCCGTTGTGCTCCATGAGGTACGCCTCGATCTGCCCGCTGCCGCCGGGCGGCTCTTCGTTCAAGGGGATGCGGATCTTGTCGTCGGGGGCTGTCAAGGCGCGGGAGATGAGCCCGCTGTGCTTGCCCTTGATGTCGAAGTAGCGGATCTCCCGGAAATTGAACAGCCGCTCGTAGTAGTGCGCCCAGTGGGAAAGCCGGCCGCGATAGACGTTGTGCGTCAGGTGGTCGATGACCTTGAGGCCGTGTCCGGCTGGTCGATGATCGATGCCTTCCACGAATTCGAAGTCGATGTCGTAGATGCTGCTGCCGTCCTCGTAGCGGTCGATGAGGTAGAGCGGCGCGCCGCCGATGCCGCGGATCGCCGGCAGGCGCAGTTCCATGGGGCCCGTGGGGATGTCGACGGGCTCGGCACCGAGCGCGAGCGCGCGACCGTACGCCCGGTGGGCGTCGGTCACGCGGAACGCGAGGCCCGTAGCGCACGGGCCGTGCTCCTCGGCAAGGTACCACGCGTAACTCTTCGGTTCGTAGTTGATTACGAAGTTGACGTCGTTCTGGCGCCACAGCTGCACGGCCTTCGAGCGGTGGTCCGCGACATGCTGGAACCCGAGGGTCTGGAAAACGGGCTCCAGGACGCCGCGTTTGGCGGCGGCGAACTCGACGAACTCGAAGCCATCGAGCCCCATGGGGTTGTCAATGGGCCCCATGTGTACTCCTTTGTGTGGCGGATCGGTTCTGAGTCTATGCCGTGATGGTGGAAAGATTTGACCTTTTTTACCCCTATTCGTCCCCGGAAGAGCATAATGTTCCCTATTCGGTACGTATCGAGGCGGTTTCTGCTCATGGCATTGGATCGAATCGAGCGGAGGATCCTGGCGCTGCTGCAGGACAACGGCCGCATGTCG
>JAPOYW010000514.1:7741-17937 GCA_026706425.1 Gammaproteobacteria bacterium | reverse complement strand
GAGGCGGCGGCCGCGCCCAGGGCATGCCGAGATCGGAGCAGGCGGGCGGTAGGAGTGCAAACGTATGCTTCCTGCTCAGGTCCGCGACCTCGCGGGGCAGTTCCGACCAGTCGGCCTTCTTCCGCTCTGCAGAGAGCGAGCGCAGACGGGCAGCGATTGCCCGACCGGATTCGCCGCTCATGGCTCTACCCTGTGGCTGCGCGTCCTGCCGCCGAAGAACGCTCGTTTGGATTTCATTCTAGGCCGCCCCCCCCCCGGTACCGCTTGCCGGCAAGTCAAGTGCTTCGCGGTCGGGCTGACATTCGAGCGGCGCCAAATAGGTCGTCAGTCAGCCTGGCGGATCGGGAGCGGATGATCAATGGCACTCGATTCCTTCGATTCGTTCTGTCGCTCCATCGGTCCATTCGTTCGGGCCTCCCGGCTCGGTGAATCCGCGCGCCTCGGCAGTCACTGCCTGGCGCTGGCAGCCACCCCTCTTACCGACTTCAGGTTCTCCAGCATGTGTTCCCACGACTTGACGCCGCAGCGCTCGGCCCAGGCATCGTGGATCGCGCCGAGTTCCGCCACGGTATCCGGATGTTGCGCTGCGAGATCCTCCGTTTCCGTGCGGTTTGCGACGATGTCGTAGAGTTCCCAGTCCCCCGGGTACTTGCATACCAGTTTCCAGCGGCCTCTGCGTACGGCCTTGTTGCCTTCGTGCTCCCAGATCAGTGCCTCCTTGTGATTGGGTTGACCGTGGAAGATCGGCTTGAGGCTGGTGCCTTCCAGCGGGATGATGTCGTTGCCGCTGAACCGCATCGGGTAGTCCGCGCCGGCCACATCGAGGCAGGTCGCCATGATGTCGGTGAGTTGTCCCGGGCCGTGCCGCAAAGCGCCGGCGTCGTCGATGACGGACGGCCAATGGGCGATCAGCGGCGTGGCGATTCCCCCCTCGTGAACCCAGTGCTTGTATTCCCGGAACGGCGTGTTCGACAGGTTGGCCCACGGGACGCCGTAGCTCTGGTACGTGTCTTCGGATCCCGGCATGACGGTGGGATCGTTGCCGCGCATCACGGTTCTGCCGTCCCGGGTCTGAGTCGTGCCTGCGGGATATGTGCCCGGCATGGGGCTGACCTCCCGCGCGAATTCCTCGGCGCAGGCGCCGTTGTCGGCCAGAAAGAGAATCAGCGTGTTGTCGATCTCCTTGGTCTCGTCGAGCGCTGCAACGATTCGTCCGATGCCCTGGTCCATCCGGTCGATCTGCGCCGCGTACACTTCCATGCGGCGCTGCTCCCAGTCCTTGTACGGAGCCTCTTCCCACGGCGGTTGGGTTGGATCCCGGTCCGTAATCGGCCATGACGCATCGACGATGCCCATGGCGCGCATCCGTTGCAGACGCTCTTCCCGCAGCTTGTCCCAGCCGGCGACAAATCGGCCCCGATACCGCTCGATGTCCTCCGGATGGGCGTGCAGTGGCCAATGCGGCGACGTGTAGGCCGTGTAAAGGAAAAACGGTGCGTCGGTTCCGCTTTCGGCGTGGTTGCGGATATAGGCGGCCGCGTGGTCGCTGATCGCGTCGGTGAGGAAGAAATCCGCTGGCAAGCCGTTCACGTCGACGGCGTCGTTGTTCCGGGTCAACGTATTTGGCTGCCAGTAGTTGGCCGCACCCCCGAGAATCCCGAAGTAGTGGTCGAAGCCGCGTTGGCAGGGCCAGGCGTGTTTCGGGCCGTCGGGCGCGACGTTCCGGCTAACGTGCCATTTTCCGCTCATGTAGGTGGCGTATCCCGCCGTCCCGAGCGCCTCGGCGATGGTCACGCACTTGTCGTTGAGGCTACCCCGGTAGCCGTCCTCGTCGAGATCCGTCGTCATCCAGCCGACGCCGGCCTGATGGGGATGGAGACCCGTGAGGATCGACGCCCGGGTGGGGCAGCACCGGGCGGTGTTGTAGAACTGGGTGAAGCGGATGCCGTTGGCGGCGAGCCGGTCGAGATTGGGCGTCTGGACCTCGCCGCCGTAGCAGCCGATGTCGGAGAACCCCATGTCGTCGTTCATGACGAGCAGGATGTTGGGTCGGGTCATGGCTGCCTCCTAGATCGCCGGCACGCCGAAGAGGGCGGCATGGAAGTAGGTGAACAAGCCGGCGGCGACGAGACCGGCGATGATCGCCACGCCATCCATGGCGAGGCGCGGTGGCTTGTCGGTCGATGGTCGCCTGCCGCGTGCAACGACGCTGACGAGATCGATCACCGCATAACCCGCGAAGGCGCCGAACAGCACGACCGAGCGGAGGTCGCCGTTCGAGAGCAGGTGGGCGATTGCCCAAAGCAGCACCCCGAGCAGCATCGGATGCCGGAGCACGGCGCGGATGTGGGTGGGCATGTTGGCCGCCGCGAGCAGCACCAGCGAGATGGGTACCGCGAACACCGCCAACGAACGCCCCCAACTCGGTGGCGTGTACAACGGTTCGAACGGTGCCCGGGCGAAGCCCCACACGACGAGTACCAAGCCCGCCAATGCAACCAGCGAAAATAGGCCGCGGTAGGCGCCTGCACCCAGACGCGCGATCAGCGCGTCGCGCAGGGGTACGACGGTCGGTATCAAGTGAACCGCAACGAACAAAACGAGGCCGGCGACAAGAAGAAGCATGAGCGATGCCTATACCAAGTGCCTACATCATGACCCGTTGGATTCGCCGATCGCAACGACCGCGCACCACGATCATGCGGGTTGGAGCTGGTCCAGGAACTCGCTGGCCTTGACGATCGGGCAGGAGAACTCCGTCGACAGGCTCAGCAGGTCCAGGTCGCCCGTGGCGAGGAAGTCCGCGCGGCCGGCGATGGCAAGCGTGAGGAACGGGATATCGAAGGGGTCGCGACAGGATGGCGTGGGGGGCGGCGGAACGGGAACCTTGACGGTTGTGCAAAAACGCAGGTAGTCCGCCAACAGGTCTTCTTGGTCGCGCCGGGTCAAGCCGAACTTCGCGGACGTTAGCACCCGGATGAGTTCGCTCGTTGTCTCTCGTGAGACGAGTGGGGTGAACCGCTGGCTATGCCATCCGTCCCGAAGAACTGCGCTTGAGCCGCCGCCAAAGACGAGTGCGGACAGCACGAGGTTCGTGTCGAGAACTCGTGTCGGCGTCGGCTTCGGACGCTGGGGCGACATTCCGCGCGGGATTCACTGATCGCTGTGACGCGCCTCGCCCCGCGCCCATGCCACGGCGTCGCGGATGGTTTCTTCGGTAAGATCGAGTTCCGCGAGTTTTGCACGCACGGCGTCGGCGCGCTGTATGCGAACCGGAGTCAGTAAGACTTGGCCGTTTCGAGTTTCAACCTCGAAGTACTCCACGTGGCCAAGCTCGTTCGTGATGCGCTTGGGCAAGGTGAGTTGATTCTTGGCAGTCAGTTTGGCGAGCATCGTCATTCCCTGAAACAAGGATTCCTTCCCTATCCGCGAGCCTGGGCCGTTGCAACCATTGACCAGATCCGCAACCCATTGAATCGTATGACCGAAATCGTAGGGGCGACCCTGGGGCGACCCTTGTGGTCGCCCGCTCGACCTTTGTGGTCGCCGGTGGCGGACGCGTCGGCATCCTGAACAACGGGACGGGGCAAGCCCGTCCCCTATGATCGTGTTCCGGCTCATCTGGCAGCGGGACGGGACAAGCCCGTCCCCGACGGTCGCGTTGTTCGTTGGGCGTCTGCTATCGTCGGGTGATCGACCCATGGAGAACGTGCTTGACGCACCGTGACATCGCGCGTGCCGTCTTGGCGGTCGTGCTCGCCAGCAGCATCCAGGCACAGACCGTGAAAACCAACGACGATCCGGATCTTGCCATCAGCACCGATCCCGGGGAGCGCGTCCTCACCTACGACTTCCCGGCATTCCATGTCGGCATCGCGGAGTATCCGGATGGCCCGACCGGGGTGACGGTTCTGCACTTCCGGAACGGCGCCAACATGGCGTTGGATGTTCGCGGCGGTTCACCGGGCGTGGTCGGCGACTACGGCTACGTCCACGCGATCAGCCTCGCCGGCGGCTCCCTGCTTGGACTCGAAGCGGCGAGCGGTGTGGCGGCGGAACTGTTGGCGCGAGGCGGCTACAAGGGAGACTGGAACACCATTCCGCTGGTCAGCGGCGGCATCGTCTACGACTTCGGTGCCCGAAACAACAGCATCTACCCGGACAAGCGCCTAGGCCGCGAGGCGTTGAAGAACGCGGTGCCGAATCGGTTCCCCCTCGGTGCCCGAGGTGCGGGGATGTCGGTAACGGTGGGCAAAGGGTTCGAGTTCGACCGTGGCGAACCGGCGGGTCAGGGTGCGGCGTACCGGGAGATCGGCGGCGTCAAGTTCTTCGCCTGCGTGGTGCTGAACGCCATCGGCGCCGTGTTCGACCGGGACGGCAACGTCGTCCGTGGCCACGTGGACCCGCGGAGCGGCGAACGGACGACCTACATTGAGGACATCGAACACCGGGTTGAGGCTGCGCAAGCGGCCCGGGATCCACAACCCGGAAACACGACGATCACCGTCGTCGTGACCAACCAAACCGTCCGCGGCCATGACCTGATTCAGCTAGGCCGGCAGGTCCATAGCTCGATGGCGCGTGCGATCCAGCCTTTCCACACCCGCGACGACGGTGACGCGCTGTGGATGGTCTCCACGGGTGAGGTTGAACTGCCCCAATGGTCGCTCACCGGGCTGGGCGTTGTTGCCTCGGAAGTGGTTTGGGACGCCGTGCTCGTGGCGCATCCCTGACGAGCCATAGGAGCCAAGCGTGGACTCGGTTGCCGTCCTCTTAATTCTGGCCTTGATTCTGGTGGTCTACTTTCTGCCGACGCTGATCGCCGGTACCGGACATCCTCATCGGTTTGCCATCTTCCTCATAAACCTGTTTTTCGGCTGGACATTGGTGATCTGGGTGGGGTGCATAGTCTGGGCCGTCGTTCAGCGGGGGCAACGCGATCGATAGTGGCACGTCCCTGCCAGACATTGGTCGATGGGAGTTTGTGGCGGGATCCCGAAGATCGGTCGTTGTCGCTAGGGCGTTTTCTCGCCAAGCCCATACGGAGCGGCGCATCGCCCGGTTTGACTAGAGGCGCGTAGGGGACGCCCTTGTGGCGTCCCGTGCTGGTCGGACCAAGGCCGCCCGAAGCAGGAACGACGGGCCCTGTCGGGCGCGTAGGGGCGACGCTAAAGCGCCGCCAAGGCGCACGGTCGCCCGTGCCGGACCCATTGGCTTGCCGAACCACGGGACGGGGCAAGCCCGTCCCCTACGGTCCCGTTGTTCCTCGCACGTTCGCGACCCGGCCCCGGGGTGGCACGATCAAGCAAACGGATCCGTTCCCGCTCGCATCATCTGCCCCACCCGGCTGTAGTCGGGTTGGTGCGGATTCTCGTACGGATACAGCGCCTTGCCGATCACCTGCTCGAGCTCCGGGTACTTCTGTAGCAATTGGGGCGAGGTGGTTTCGTAGTTGTGCTGCACGCGCATGTAGGCACGCATGTAGTTCTGCACCAGCGTGACACGTAGGCCCGGGTTCTTTCTTCCGGCCGACGCGTGCCACGTCGCGCCGTTCCAGATGGCAAGCGACCCCGCCTTCGCGATCAACGGGACGAACTTGAACGGCGTGTCCTTGAGATTCGCTTCGTGGGGCAACGTCGCCCGACCGTAGTGGTGACTGCCGGGCACGAACAGGGTGGGGCCGTCGTCCTGGCTACCGTAGTCGGTGCACAACCAGGACGCGTTGCACATATGGGCGATTTGGCCCGCGCCCGGCGGAATGCCGTGGGAGTCGCTGTGCAGGCCGAGGCCGGGCGCGCCTTCGCCCTTGATGATCCACGTCTGACCGGAGAACACCGCGCTTTGCCCGAGCAGCCAACGCACCAGGGCGAGTACCACCGGGTTGATCGCCGCCTCAACGAAGACCTCGTCCTCCTCGAGCAGGTGCCAGCCCTTGCTGGTCTGGCGCGCCTCCACCGACGCCGTGCGGTAGTCGCCGATCTCGATGCCGTTGCGCTTCTCGCAGGTGCGGATGATGGCGGTGCGCAGCCGGTCGGCGAAGCCGTCCTTGGATTGCATCCTCTCCGGAGGCACAACGGTCATACCGTAGGCTTCGAGTTCGACGACATGCTCGTGGAGATCGTACTTGTCGATCTCGGCCATGAGATTGTCGACGTTCGGATACGCTTCGTAGCTGGCCAGACCCATTTGTTCTCCCCGTGGCGTTTACGCATTGTCCAGTCGGTAAAGGTTGCGCGAAAGTGAGGAGCGATGCCAGAGGTCCCTGTCCGGTTCACGTCGCAAAGCGCACACCCGGGCAGTATGTCCTAGGAAATGGATGTTATGGCATCGCGTCGTCGGCAACGGGCGGTTGGCCACCCTCCCGCCGCAGAATGCGAAGCGCTGCGTCGATGTCAGCTTCGTTGCGCTTGGCCGTGAAGAACTCGGCAGTCTTCATCGCCGAGACCTTCTCGGCCACGGCGACGGCGACGAACTGGTTGATACTCGTGCCCTCTGCACGACTGATTTCCGCCACTGCGGCTTTCAGCGAAGCCGGCAGACGAAGGGGATAGGTGCTTATCTGTTTCATTTGCGGATTCTCCTCAACGCATCCCGTGGGCTAAGCAGTTCGATGCCGAACCGAAGTGGTGCTTCCCCGAAATCTCTGCGATTGAATGTCGCGATGATGTTGGCCCTACCGTTGATTGCGGTCTCGAGCACCATTTCGTCTGCTGGATCGCGAAGTTGCGGTCGCCATAGGAACCGGGGTGCGACAGGTTCGGCAACGTTGCAAAGCGCAGTAATCACGACTCCTACCTCCGCTTCGCTCAGGCCGGATTCGATCCGTTGGTCCGGGGCGCAGCAAGCAGCCTCGTACACCGAGGCGGGGGCCACCGAGAGGACCACAACGAATTCACATTGCAGCGCCGCCTCGACTAGGGCTGCAGACGCGCCGGTAGGGCTTCGAATGCCAGCAACAATGACGTTGGTGTCGAGAACGACGCGCACATCGCATATGATATGACATTGAATACGATATTACGAGCGGGAGATCGCCAGTGGGCGCGATCCATCCCCGCCACCCGCCCCGACACCGCTGCTCGCTTCGGCGCACGATGCCGCTCCCGTCCTATACTGGTTCGCTTGTGTCGACGACGAGACCGCACGTGCGCATTCTGGTTACCAACGACGACGGGATCGATGCCCCCGGGATTCAAGAACTTGCTCGACAGATTGAAGACGCCGGACATGAGGTCACTGTCGTCGCACCGGACCACAACGCCTCGGGCACGGGCGCTTCGCTAGGAGCCCTGGGTCCCGGCGATCCGGTGCTGTTCTCCAAGAGGCGCATCGACGGGCTTGAGGGCGAGGGGTACGCCTTGTCTGGTCCGCCGGCCTTGTGCGTCATGGCGGGCAACCTAGGAGCATTCGGCCCTCGACCGGACGCGATCGTCTCCGGCATCAACGCCGGGCTCAACACCGGCCGGTCGGCCTTGCATAGCGGCACCGTGGGCGGTGCGCTTGCAGGTCAGAATTTCGGCTATCGATCCATGGCCGTCAGCCTTGACAAGGACCGGGAGACGGACCGCTGGCATTGGGGCGCGGCCGCGGAGATTGCCGTCACGTTGCTCCCGCATGTGCTCGAAGGCCCGTCGAGGGTCGCGCTCAACCTGAATGTTCCGGGGCTGCCGCGTGATCGGATCCGTGGCATCCGCTGGACTCGCTTGGCCACCTTCGGATCCGTCCGTGCCGCTCTTGCCGAGACGGAGGAGGGTCGGCTCCATTTCGAGTTGCAACGAACCGGATATGTGCCGGAAGCGGGCACCGATCTCGCCGCGGTGCGGGCGGGCTACGCGGCCATCACCTCGCTGCAGGGTGCGGTGGAAGTCTGGGGACCGGAAAGCCGGGTTGGCGATCCCTTCGATCCGAAACAAGGATTGCCGGGCGCTTCAGCCGGCGACGAGCTGCGCCCTGCCCAAGCCGTGTTCGACGGGCGGTAGGCGCGGTTTGACATTACTATCCGCAGTCGACGGGAGGGGAGGTTGCATGCTGCGTGTCGCCATGCTGAGTCGCTGGCATGTCCACGCCAACCAGTACGCCGGCGAGACCCGCGCCAATCCGGATGCCGACGTGGTTGCGGTTTGGGATGAGGACGGTCAACGCGGGGCAGGCTGGGCGGAAGAACTCGGTGTTCCGTTCGAGGCGGACCTTGATGTGTTGCTGGCAAGCGACGACATCGACGCGGTCTGTGTTGTGACCCCCACCAATCTTCATGGCGACGTGATGGTACGTGCGGCCAACGCGGGCAAGCACATATTCACCGAGAAGGTGCTGGCGACGACGGTAGCCGACTGCGAAGCCATCGCCGACGCCGTCACAGCGAATGGCGTCAAGTTCTGCATATCCTTCCCGCGCCGGACGATCCCGCAGATTCTCTATGCCAAGCAGGGGATGGACGAGGGGTTGTTCGGCCAGGTGACGGCGCTGCGGGTGCGCATCGCCCACGACGGCGCGGTGCGCGACTGGCTGCCGACGCACTTCTACGACGCGCAAGCCTGCGGCGGCGGCGCGATGATGGATCTAGGCGCCCACGGGATGTATTTGAGCCGTTGGCTGCTGGGTGCGCCGAAACGCATCGTCTCGGTGTTCAATACCGTCACGGGTCGGGCCGTGGACGACAACACCGTGTCGGTGATCGAGTTCGAAAACGGCGCCATTGCCGTCAACGAGACCTCGTTCACCGGGTTCGGTGGCAGCTATTCCCTGGAGATCGACGGCACGGAGGGCGGCTATCGGATGCTCTCGCCCGGCGAGGGCGTGGAGGTCCGTTCCAGGCACCTCGACGGCAATGGCTGGCAACGTCCCGAGCAACTGCCCCAGGCGTTGGCCAAGCCCATCGACCAGTGGGTCGCCGGTTGCGTACACGGTACGCCGATCGAGTTCGGTCTCGCCGATGCGATCCAACTCACGGAGCTCATGGCAGCCGCCTACGTCGCGGATGGCGAGGCCCGGAGCGTGAGCTTTGGCTGACGGTATCGTTCGCGTTTCGCCGGACGAAACCGGGCGGGCCGCCGAGGCGATCCACGAACACGGCTGCGTGATTCTCGTCGGCGCCGTACCGAAGGAACCGTTGGCGGAACTCCGTCGGCGAATGGACCGGGACACCCACGACCTGCTGCGCTTCTGCACCATCATCGGCGGCAATCCGCGCCAGGCCGGTCATCTGCAGCAGGGACCGCCGCCGTTCGCCGACTACGTGTTCGCGGAAGTGGCCATGAATCCGGCAGTCAATGCCGTGGCCCGCGCTGTCTACGGCGGGCCGGCACGGCTCACGTTCTACAACGGCAACACCAATTGCCCGGGCAGCGTACGCCAGCACCTGCATATGGACGGGCGTCACACAACGAAGCCGGATGAACCGGTGGCGCCGACCACGGGCATGGTCGTCAACATCCCGCCGGGTCCCGCGGACGAGAGCAACGGCGCCATCGAACTTTGGCCCGGAAGCCATCGCCTTGGCGTCTACGAGAACCACAACGGCGTATCGGCCCGGATGGAAGAGGCGCGCCGTGTTGTGCGCGGCCCCGCGAATCCTCGTACGCAACCGGGCGATGTATTGCTCCGCGACGTGCGCATCTGGCATCGAGGGGTGCCGAATCCGTCCAACCGGCCCCGACACATGATCGCGTTGATCCTGTCGCAACCGTCGGGGGAGTCTCGGTATCGGCTGAAGTTCGGCAGGGGCTGTGAGAGCGCGTTGGAGGGGCGCGACGCGGACGCCAACGCCGAATACCTGCATGGGCCGATCGACTATCTGTTCGACCCCTCCTACCGTATCTTCCTCAGCCGGGCTCGCACGCGGATGGCGAAGGTAGGGACACGCCGAGGTGATGGGCTCGTTGCGCCGATGCCCCACGTCGCGCCAACGACTCCCGGTTGAAGTGAGTCTCAATCGTATACACAATTGGACAACATCATGGCTTCCGAGAATCGACGATGGACTTCATAAGCGTGCGACAGCTACGCACTGAATCTGCAGCCGTATGGGAGGCGTTGACTGCGGCGAGGGACCTCGTGGTCACGTCCAACGGCAAGCCGATCGCAGTTCTTTCCGCAACCTCGGCCGAGGAACTTGAGACGTCTCTCGCTGCCCTGCGGCAGGCGCGCGCGCAACTCGCGGTCTCGGCGATGCAGCAGCGCGCGAGGGAGACCGGTGC
>JAPOYW010000514.1:7119-7731 GCA_026706425.1 Gammaproteobacteria bacterium | reverse complement strand
ATCGAAGCGATCAGAAGTCAGCGAAGGCGATGAGGCTCGTTGTTGATACGAATGTCCTCGTATCGGGTCTGCTCACCCCCTTCGGTCCTCCGGGGGTCATCGTCGCACTCATTGCTGGTGGCCGTCTCCGACTCTGCTACGACCCCCGAATACTCGCCGAGTACGACGAGGTATTGCGCCGGCCCTCGTTCGCATTCGAGGAGACGGATGTCGCGTCGTTCTTGGCGCAGGTTCGGGCGCAAGGTGAACTCGTCGTGCCTGTCCCGCAGTCGATTCGCCTACCACACGTTGACGACGAGCCCTTCCTTGAAGTCGCGGAAGCCGCGATGGTGAAGTTTCTCGTGACCGGCAATCTCCGTCACTTTCCCGATGGCAATTGGAAGACGCGCATCGTGTCGCCGCGGCAGCTTCTGGATCAGTTCAAGGATGCTGGGTAAGTCGCCGGTCGCCCGCCAACGCTTCGAGGCCGCCCTCGACTCCCTGGTCGACGAGATCCGGGAGGACAACCACATCCTGGCCGCGATCCTGTGCGGCAGCCTGTCCCACGACGAGGTCTGGGACAAGTCGGACATCGACCTGGTGCTGGTCTGTACCGACGACAAGAAGACCAAG
>JAPOYW010000514.1:3586-7109 GCA_026706425.1 Gammaproteobacteria bacterium | reverse complement strand
CATCCACACCACGGTCCAGCCCCGAGCTGAGTTCCGTCAGCGTTTGGAGTCGTCGGTGCGCAACCTGTTCGGCCATTCGGTGTTCGCCAAGGCGCGCCTCATCTACAGCCGCGACCCGTCCATCGACGCGATCTTCGCCGAGCTCGGCAAGGTGGGTGCCCGGGACAGCCAGGTCCAAGCCATGCACGCCGCCCAGCACGCCCTAGCTTCGCTCTACAAGGCGCGCAAGTGGTACGAGATCAAGGACGACGACGCCTACACCGCGTTGTGGATCCTGACGACGGCACGGTCGCTAGCCGAAGTCGAGGTGGGTCTCCACGGCGAAATCGTGGATCGCGAGGCCCTAGTCGACGCGCTTCGATTGAACCCCGGCCTGTTCAAGTTGATCTACTCCGATCTGTTGGAACGCGAAGTCAGCCGGGAAGCACTCACCTTGGCGCTCGACGCCATCGACGCCTATCTCGAGCCCCGCGCCGAAGACCTGTTCGCGCCCGTGCTCGAGTATTTGGACGAGGCGGGCGGCGACCCGCGCGCCGCACGGGACATCGCGCACTACTTCCGGCGCAACTACGACATGGAGCACCTCATCATCGGCTGCGAGTGGCTGTCCGACATCGGCGTCATCGAAAAGGCGTCCACACCCGTCAAGCTGACCACCCGCAGTCAGATCGACATGGAGGAACTGGCGTTTTTCCGCGT
Organism: Gammaproteobacteria bacterium; assembly: GCA_026706425.1. Classification (GTDB taxonomy): domain Bacteria; phylum Pseudomonadota; class Gammaproteobacteria; order Pseudomonadales; family Azotimanducaceae; genus VXYL01. The sequence goes on along the minus strand of JAPOYW010000514.1, from coordinate 6,410 downwards.
GAAGTGGTGATACGGCTTTAGGCCGTCCGCTAGTTCGGCCTCGTGTTTCCGACGATAGCCACGATGGGGTACACCTCGGCAAGCCGACGATGAGGTGCTCAACGCGCGTGTTGTGCCGAACGTCGCTTGCCCTCGAGCACTTCACGTACGCGTGTTCTTGCTTGTTCAGCCCGATGCCGGTCGCCGCCGCGTATGCTGCCCGCGCACTCGAGCGCCGCAGTGCGCAGGGCGTCTTGGCGCGCCGAGTCGAAATCGGTCCGGGTGTTGTCGCGTAGCCAGTCGGTCACGATCTGGTCGAGCAGTCCCGCCATGCTTGCATTGTGCGCCAACGCTGCCACTTCGAGCGCGTACTTGAGATCCGGTCGAAGGCGCCAGCTATAGACTTCGGTCTTGTTCATGCACTGCAACGTAGTGCACCGGTGTCGCGATTGCAAGTCCTACTGGCGGTTGCCGGGCGAGCGCGTCGAGTTCTTTCGGGTGAAGTACGCGAACCCTCCGGCGTCGAGGCGTCGTCGCCAAGCTACAGGGACGTTGTTCGTGGAAGAGACCCGATCAATTGCTTACGATGAACCCGACTCCGCGTGAAGCAGCGACCGACCAGAGACCATGCCCGAGCCGAAACAAGCCCGTCGCGCTGCCGCGAAACCGACAGGCGTATTGCGCAGGCAGAAGCGTCCTGCGATCCGCACGACCATCGACGTGCAGGGCGCACGAGTCCACAACCTGAAGAACATCTCGGTGGAACTGCCCCGGGATCAACTCACCGTGGTCACCGGCCTGTCCGGCTCCGGCAAGTCCTCGCTCGCCTTCGACACCATCTACGCGGAGGGCCAGCGGCGCTACATGGAGTCGCTGTCCACCTATGCCAAGCGCTTCATTGCCCAGGTCGAGAAACCCGATGTCGACTTCGTCTACGGCCTGTCGCCGGTGGTGTCCATCGAGCAGAAAACGATCGCCCGGAACCCGCGCTCGACCGTTGGGACCCTTACCGACGTATCGAGCTACCTGAACCTGCTGTTCGCCACGATCGGCGAGGCACATTGCCCGTACAGCGGTGAACCGACCCCGGTGAAGACGGCTTCGCAGATCCTCGAGTCGATTCTCGCGTTGCCGGAGAACGCCGAAGTCGAGTTGCGGGCGCCGATCTTCCAGGTCTACGGCGAGGATCCCGAGTTCATCTTCAACGAGGTGCGAAAGCTCGGCTGCCGCTACGTGGAGGTCGACGACCAACGGATCGATCTCACGGAAACAGTCCCCGAGGCGTTGCCTGGCGACCCGACCTTGACCGCCGTGGTCGACCGCCTGGTCTTGGTGCCGGGCGTCGAAAAACAACTGAAGGCCGCCATCGAACACGCCTTGCGCGTGGGGGACAGCCTGATGTCCGTAGCGGTCGTCGGGGGAACGACGAAGACGGCGGCGCGCGAGTTCGCGAGGACGTTCGGCAGTCCCACCCACGCCCTCGTCTACGGCGACATCATTCCGGACTTCTTCATGTTCAACAATCCGGAGAGCGCGTGTCGCACCTGCGGCGGCATCGGCACAGACAAGCGCACCCACCCGGAGCTACTCATCACGAATCCCGAACGCAGCATCCGCGACGGGTGCTTCCTGCGCGACGCCTTCAACTACCGCCCGGACAACCATCGCGGCTACACCATCTACTCCTTGGGGGAGAAGTACGGGTTCGATCTCGACACCCCTTGGCAGGATCTGGGCGAGGAAGCCCGGGACGTCATTCTCTACGGCACCCGCGGCGAGCCCCTGCAGCTACAAATACCGCCGGATGCCAAGACGCGTAAGGAGGGCTGGCTGCGCCGTCCCTGGCCGTTCCCGGGTATCGCCGGCGGCATCGAGCGCAACTACCGATGGTACCGGCAGCGCGACGTCGCGAACTCCGGCATGGAAGCCTGGCTCGACCGCGTGATGGTCGAGCATGTCTGTCCAGACTGCCACGGTTCCCGTCTACGCGCCACGAGGCTTCTGTTCCAGATCGCCGGGTGCAACATCGACGAGTTGGGCGGGATGAACTTCGACGAACTGCGGCCCTTTCTCGACACCATCGAACCCACCGGGCCACGGGCGGAGGCGGGCAGGCAGATAGTCCGCGAGATCGCCCGGCGCATCGACCTCTTGCTCGGCATCGGGCTCGACTACCTGAACTTCAACCGCGCTTCGGGAACGCTCTCCGGTGGCGAAGCCCAGCGCATCCGGCTGTCGACCCAGATCGGCTCCGGGTTGATGGGGATGCTCTACGTGCTCGACGAGCCCTCGATCGGTCTGCACCCGAAGGACAACGTGAAGATGATCGACACGCTGCGTTCTCTTAGGGATCTCGGCAACACGGTGATCGTCGTCGAGCACGACGAGGACACCATCCGCGCCGCCGACCACGTGCTGGAACTCGGGCCCGGACCCGGAATTCATGGTGGCGAGGTGGTCGTTGCGGGAACCCTCGATGAAATTCTTCGCTGCACGGATTCGCCCACTGGCCAGTATCTGTCAGGCCAGCGGCGGATCGAGACCCCTTTGGGACGGCGCGAGATCAACGGCCAGTCGCTGCACATCCGGGGCGCACGGGAAAACAACCTCAAGGCCGTCGACGTGGAGATTCCGCTGGGCCAGTTCATCTGCGTCAGCGGTGCGTCGGGGTCCGGCAAGTCCACGCTCGTCAACGAGATTCTCTACAAGGAATTGTGGAAGCGGCTGGTGGACTCGCGTTCGCTTTCAGGTGCCCACGACGCGCTTAAGGTCGTAGTACGCCTAATACGGGTCAACGACATCTGGCAGTTGCTCGGCGGTCTTAACAGCTGGTCCAACCCCTCCA
>JAPOYW010000514.1:0-3576 GCA_026706425.1 Gammaproteobacteria bacterium | reverse complement strand
CACGACGCGCTGGAAGGGGTCGACCACCTGACCCGGGTGATCAACATCGACCAATCGCCCATCGGTCGCAACAGCCGTTCGAACCCTTCCACGTATGTCGGCTTCTACGACCAGATCCGCAACCTATTCGCCAATACGCCGATTGCGAAAGAGCGCGGTTACAAGCCGGGACGGTTCAGCTTCAACGTCAAGGGCGGCCGCTGCGAGGAGTGCCAGGGGGAGGGCGTGATCGCGACGAAGCTCTATTTCATGCCCGATGTGGAGGTGGTCTGTGGGGCCTGCAAGGGTCAGCGCTTCAATCCCGAGACCCTGGAGGTCACCCACAACGGCAAAACCATCGCCGACGTGCTCGACATGTCGATCGAGGAAGGCGTCGGCTTCTTCGAGGATCGCCCGGGGATCGGCCGCAAGGTCAAGGTGCTGGCCGATCTCGGCCTCGGGTACCTGACCCTCGGGCAGTCGGCGACGACGCTCTCGGGTGGCGAGGCCCAGCGGATCAAGCTGGCGACGGAGCTATCGAAACTCCAGCGTCGCGGCCATGTCCTCTACATCCTGGACGAGCCGACAACCGGACTCCATCTAGCCGATATCTCGAAGCTCCTCGACTGCCTGCACCGGTTGGTGGATGCCGGCCACACGGTGCTCGTGATCGAACACCACCTGGACGTGATCAAGACTGCGGACCACGTCATCGACTTAGGACCGGAGGGCGGGCGCGGTGGCGGCGAGGTCGTTGCCGTGGGCACGCCGGAGGCCATCGCGGCGTGCCCCGAGTCGCACACCGGTCGGTATTTGCGGGCGCACCTGTAACCCGCCTATGGGGCATGGCCTGCATGAGTCGCTTGCAGGGGACGGATGCTCTTCAATGCCTTGGCGGCGTTTCGTTCCGCGACGGCGAGTTCGTAGCGGTCCTGAAGATTCATCCAGCTCTGGGCATCTGTATTGAAGAACCTGGCTAGCCGAAGGGCCGTCTCTGCGGTTATGCCTCGTCGTTGGCGGACGATTTCGTTGACTCGGGCTGGCGTTACACCGATCGCTCTGGCAAGGGCGGCGGAAGAAAGGGCGAAGGGCTCCATGAAGTCCGCCTTGAGGACTTCGCCGGGGTGTATTGGTTCGAGTCGTATCATCGGTCGATCTCCTCAGTGGTAGTCGACGATTTCCGCGTCGTAGGCGTTGCCGTCGTCGAATCGGAAGCTTGAGCCGCCATTGGTCGTTGATTCGAATGCTGTACGAACCTTCGCGGTCGCCTTTGAGCGCTTCGAGGCGGTTCCCCGGCGGTACCCGAAGAAAACCAAGCGTTGCCGCTGCGTCCAACTGTGCCAGCTTCCGTTGCGCGACCCGTTCGAACGCCCGGAACCGACGCACCCGATAACCCGCCGCGAGCCGTTCGGTGTCTTTGCATCGAAAACTCCGAATCACGCCGCGATCATATAGGATATCGATACGCGATAGAACGGAGGTCGCGAGCTCGGACAAGGCGATGCTCAGACGACTACGCGCCCTCGGGTGATCGGAATGTTGTCCGCCTTGAAGGTACTGCGCTGTTCGATGTCGATGCAGTCCACCGAGCGATAGGCGTTGATCAGGCCGATCTTGCTCACTTGGGTGTAGTTGGAGTTCGCCCGGTGCATCACGCACGGATGGAAGATCAGCAAGTCGCCCGGATGGAACTGCGGGGTCACGATACGCGGTTCGTACCTCTCGAAGCCCACAATGATGCGTTTCCTGACGGGCCAGCCCGGCATCTCGACGTAGCCGCGCTCGAACAACCCGTCGCGGTGACTGCCCGGGACCAGCGACGTACCGCCCGTGTCGGGGCCCATCTCACCGAGGTAGGTGAGTGCGGACGACAGCTTGTAGTTCGATAGCGGGATGTAGTCGGGCGCGTCCTGGTGCCAGCCCTGGAAGTCGAAGTTCATCATCGCGGGCTTCACGACCGTCGCGGACTGGAACGCGTCGATGTCGTTGTCGTACAGCTCGCAGAAAACCGTTGCGAGCCGCGGGTTGCGCATGTGGGCCTCGAGACGGGGGTGCCGAAGGAAGATGTCGTTGTAGTAGTAGACCCGGTTGGGGTTCAGCGCGTCGCCGGGCGCCTTGGTCCACGGATCGAAACCGACGCCGCGCATGCCGGGCTTCGCACTACGAAGGATCCGGGAGGTCGCGTCCCGGAGCTCGGTGACTTCGGTGACGTCGAAGAAATCCCGAAGGATCAGGAAGCCGTCGCGCTCGAAACTCTCGATCTCGCCTCTGTCGAGAACACCCATGCTGTGGCCGGCTGCGCGGTTCTAGCCGCCGGGACTGCCGTGCTTCCGCTCTCCGCTGCCGCCCATTCGCTTGGCGGCCGCCCGGCGCTCGCTGCCCAGCGGATGCATGACACCGGCGCCGGGTGGCCAGACACCGGGTTCCGCCTTGATGTGCCGGCACAGATGCTTGCCGTGGGGCGTGAGCGTCTCCCAAATCTCGTGGGGCATCGTTTTCTTGTGCTGCGAACCGAGCCACGGTGCACCGTATTCGACGTTCGGAAGCGAGCGGATCTCGCGACTTAGGTTCGGTGTCGCGCCATGCCACGCGCGGTTGTCCCGGATGACGCCGGCGCCGGCGGGTGCCCCGACCAGCGTCGACAATCGCATCCAATCGGGTTCGTCCTCGGGTGGGGGTGGGCGCATCTGCCAGGTGTGGGAGCCGAGTATCTGGCGGATCGGTCCGTTCTCCCAGGTGAGATCGCACATCGCGAAGTTGATGGTCACGACTGCCGGGCAGAAGTCGATGATGCGGCGCCGGGTGGCGAGATTGGGTTCGTCCGAGCCTTCCTCGGTTCGGATCTCGATGCCGATGTTCTTCGCCGTCTCAAGGCGCCCGTCGGAGATCTGGTTGGCCTCCTGGACATCGACGTGCAGGTGCTGGTACTCCACCGCGCCGGGCAGGCACAGGTCGCCACCGGCCCCGAGCACCATGTAGTCCATCGAACCGAAGATCTCGGCGAGGATCGGCGTCGTGGTGGGCAGGTCCACCATGGCCGCCCACTCCGCCTCGTGGAGCATCTGCCGTGAGGCGGACGCGGTGCCGTAGCTGTAGCGGTGGGGGAGACGACCGCTCTCGGTGTAGTATTTGCGCTTGCCGAGGCCGGGCACTTCGAGGATCTGGCGCAGGGCCTTGGCGCTGCCCCGCCGGAACGTCGCCAGGTGTTCTTCGTCAAGCAGGTCGCGGACCACCACGAAACCGTCGCGGCGGAATATCCGGGCGGCACGTTCCACTTCGTCGGGATTGCAGATTTCGATTCCTTGGATGCCGTTGTTGCGCCTCAGATGGTCGCGGAGTCTCTCTACGTCAGGGTGGTCGTAGACGCGCTGGCTAGGTGCGCGTAGATCGGGGACTCCGAATCCGGGCCGACGGTCGGAAGAGGGATTGCCCTCTTCGTCAACGGTCTCGTTTACGGGCGTGTGTGCGTCCCAGCCAACGGTCGAGTCGCCGTAGACCTCGAGCGCTTCGAGTTCTTCCAGTACTCGGGATTATTCGGCCATCTCTCCCCCGCCGACCGCAGATTGGCGACCGCTGATATTGGAATCAGGCGCAGCG
>JAPOYW010000671.1 GCA_026706425.1 Gammaproteobacteria bacterium | reverse complement strand
CGAGGGCATGGTCTCCAAGTCCTCGTGGAAGAACATCATGTCGTTGCTGAAAAGGCCCTGCGGGTTCTGTAGCTGCAGGAAGTGGAGACCCCCGAGGGGCGTTTCGTCCAGTTCGACGATCGCGATCTCGCCGGAGCAATAGGGCAGCGTCCCATGTTCGCACTCCACGTGACCGTCGACCCGCCGGCCGTCTAGGTGGATGGATGCGTCCTCCTGGACATGCCTGGCGTTGATGCGCAGTTTCCTGTCCTCGTCGAGGAAGGCAAGGTGCACATTACGGGACTGCCGGTGGATCGGTGCTACTGGCCACAATCCGGGCTGCTTGTGCTTGTCGATGTTGGCGCCCGTCCGTCCTGTCATGGTCAGCACTAGCTCGCCGTCGGCGGCCAACTGCACCAACTCCGAACGGTCGAACGACTCGCTACCGTCGCGGATCCGGTATACGCCGTTGCTGAATTCGACGGCCAACGGGCTTGCGCCGCCGTCCTCCGTCAAGACACCCTCGCCCTGCAGGATGATTCCGCCTTCCTCGCCGGATAGCTCCAAGGCATCAAGCAGTTGTTCGGTGAGCGGCGTATCTGCGGTGTCTTCGTTCAGGGTCACCTGCCGGCCGAAGCTGCCGGAGAATCCGGTGCTGTTCTGCAGAACCATCTGCCAGACTTCCGGCGACGAACCGCCGAGGTCCCAGATGTCCTCCTCTTCGAAGTAGAAGCGCTCGTTGAATGCGGATTGCGGCTCGGCGCCGTTGAAGCGGAACGCCAGGTACATCAGGTCGATGACGTTGGTCCGGGCCTGTGGAGTGATCTGGAAGCGGTCGTAGGCGCCCCGCCACGTTGGCGCGTCCATGCCGGTGCCCGGCGTGTTGGGAGTGACCAGGAACGGCATCCGGTGGCAGTCGCCGCAGGTCTGGGCACCGGTGCCTTGGCCGGAGTCGATGATGAAACTGAACTCGAAGATGCCGTCCCGGCCCATCTGCGTCAGTTCGTTGTCGAATGGTCGTTTCTGAGCGGGCGGGAAGGGCACGCTGAGGAGGTACGTGGCCAGGGCATCCCGGTCTTGTGCATCGAGCAGGCCCGCCTTGCCTTCGTCGTTGGTGTGCGGACAGGCACCCGAACTGACGTCGCACATCGTCGTCGCCAGCGATCCGTCCACGAGGAAGCGCGTGCAGGACTCCGGGTCGTCTTCGCTGCAATTGGGTTCCACTGGCGCGTCGATGGAGGCCGTGTTGATGCCGCCGTAGGGATCGCCGGGTATGCCGTCCCAGTGATACGGCTGGGTGTCCCGCAGCCCTTTCGCGGGCATGGTCAGCCGGGGCGGCACCTGGTCGATGCATCCCTCCTGACCCTCGCACGGCGGCGTCTGGAGAATCCAGATCAACTGGTCGGTGTGGTTGTCCGGGTGGCAGCTCTCGCAGGAGAACGTGCCGGTTGTCGAGGCGTGGGCGTCGTTGAACGCCATCCGGCCCCGCTTGACGACGGGGTCGGTGGGGTCTTCGAGCGCGATCGTCTCGGCAATGGTCGGCGCTTCCAACGACGACAGGTCAACGGCGGAAACCGAGTTGGCCACGGCGTTTAGCACCCAGGCGGCGGTGGGTTCGCCGTCGGGGCCCGAAACCAACGCGACACCACGAGGCACGTTCTCTACGTCCACGCTGCCGAGTACTTCGCGGCTCGTCGCATCGACGGTGAAGAGCTTGTCGGAACCGGCTGCGGTGACCACGAGTGTTGCGTCGTCGCGACTAACCTGGATGCCGAACGGGGTCGCCAACGAGTCTTCCGGCGCTGGATGGTCTGGCGGCACGGGTTCGAGATCGAAGCGGATTGGATCGGCGCAACCGGACTCCGAACCGCAGTCAATGCGGGTGATCTGGTTCAGGAACGCCCGGTTCTCCATCTCGGCCATGCCGTGGCCCTGGCTGCCGGCAAGCCCGTTGGCGGTATTGCGCGCGTCCGTCTGTGCAACGTAGACCCGGTCGTTGCTGTCCACGGCGATGCCGTAGAGCAGCGTTCCGACGCCTTCCACCTCAGCAAGTAGCTCGTCCGTCGCGGTGTCGAACACGAACAGGTCCCGGTCGGGCACGGCCTCATCCTCGGTGATGTCGGCATCGTAGTTGAGAGACAGAACGTTGTTGGTGGTGAAGACGTGCTCGACGGCGTCGAAGGTGCAGCCGTCCCGGCCGATCTCGCCCGCGAAACACCCCGAAAGCTGGCTCTTGTTGCCGGACTCGAAGGCGACGACGTAGAGCCGCTCGCCGCGCACCGCGATGGCCCGGGGATCCTGGGCGCGGATAGGGAGGCGCTCGCCCACGCTGCGTGTCTCGACGTCGACGACTGCGATTTCGTTGGCAGGACCGAGGGCCACGTAGGCCTTGTCGTTGCCGGCAAAGGCGATGCCCACCGGTTCGTCGAAGTCGGTGGACAGATGGATGTCGTCGACCGCCTGAACGGTGGCGACGACGTTCTGGAACGTCGGACTGTCGGGGTCCGTGTCGATGACGCTGACGGTGTCCGAGACGTGGTTCGCGACCCAGATCTCCAGGCCGTCCGGCCGGGGCACCACGCTGACGGGATCGATGCCGACGTTGATCCGGTTGACGATGGTGCGCTGCTCGGCATTGATGACGTCCACGGTGTCGCTTGGCGTGTTCGCCACGTAGACGAACTCGCCTAGCACGGCGATGGGCCTGGAATGCGGGCTCGCGAACACGGGATGGCCGATGCCTTCGGGCACGGGGGATTGCACGACGTCGACGGGGCCGGCGGCGCGGCGCAGTTCGCCCTGGAGAAGCACGAGAAACCGCTCCAAGGCGGTGTATTCCGTCGAGTTCTCCGCGAACCGCCTGCCGCCGCCGTGGCCACTGACGTTGGCGATCTTGTCGAGGATGTAGTCGCGGTCCACGTCGCCGAGGAGATTCTCGAACTGGGCGAGGTTCTTGGCGAGGTGATCCGAGTCCGAGGTGTCGACGAACACCAGCCGCGTATGACCGGACTCGCCGCCTTCGGTGTGGCAACCGATACAGACTCCCTGGACGACGGATGCCGAGACCGATTCGGCGAACACATCCTCGGCAGTGTCCGGTAGGACCGCGCCGCTGGGAGCCGTCGACAGGTTGGTCAGGTGGCCCGTCGGCGTCGCCAGCAGGCTCATCGCGATGATCGGCAGTTCCGATTCGACGATCAGTTGCCACTTGCCGCGACCGTCGCCGAGTCCCGAGTCCTCCAGTTCCCCGGCGTCCAGCGACCGGCTTCCGCCCGCGGGCACATCGATCCGGACCAGGTAGTCGGAATACTCCCCTGCATCGTCGATGCCGGTGATGTCTACCGCTGCGGTTTCGGTTCCGGGATTGACGAGGCGCAGCCAGCTCAACTGGTTGATGTTCGAGCCCGGATTGAAGACCGCTACCCGGTGCCGGGTCTCGGCGCTGGGTGCCGTGTCGTGCATGGCGGTCAGGAATCCGTCCGGGGTGCGGACGTACGCCAACACCTCGATGTCGAGATCGCTGCTGAGTTCCAGGCGCCAGTCGCCCTCGCCCGATCCGGTGCCGGCGAGGCCCTTGGCCTCGTTGCCTTCCTCCAAGTCCGTCGAATTGAAGTGAAGGGTCTGCTTGGCCTCGAGGCTAAGGGTGAGGGTCCCGTGGTCCTTGCCGTCGTCGTCGTAAGCCGCAATGGTGACCTCGCCGGCTGCGTCGCCTCGGTTGATGACCCGCACGAAGCCCTGCGGTCCGCCGTCGATGTTCGGTGGAAACATCGGCACGGCATGTATGTCCGCGTCGTTTTCGGGCGTGGTGGACAGGTTGGTCAGATGGCCTGTCGGGCTCTGCAATAGGCTCATCGCATGGATCGGCTGATCGGCGCCGAGGTCGAGCTGCCATTTGCCCTTGCCGGAACCCATCTGGTCGGTCAGGCCGTCGGCACCGTTCTCCAACTGCGCGGCCGAATAGGTTTGCGCGGCGCCCGCCGGTACGACCGCCTCCACAGCCTCGGATCGGGTACCGTCGTCGTCTGTGCCGTAGACCGTCACCGTGGCGTCGGTGTCCCCGGGATTGATCAATCGGAGGAGACTTACCTGGTTGACGTTGCGACCCGGATTGAAGGTGGCCACCCGGTATCCCTCGTCGGTTTCCGGCGCCAGGTCGTGCATGGCGGTCAGGAAACCATCCTGGGTGCGAATGTAGGCCAGCACCTCGATGTCCAGGTCGCTGGCTAGGTCCAACCGCCAGTCGCCTTGGCCGCGTCCCGGATCGCCGGTCAAACCCTTGTCCGGATTGCCTTCCTCCAGATCCCCCGAGTTGAAGTGAACGGTCTCTCCTGCGCCGAGGGACAACGTCAGGGGACCGTGGACATTGCCCTCGTCGTCGACGGCCTCGATGCTGACTTCACCGGCTTCCTCGCCGTGGTTGATGATGCGCACGAAGCCTTGGCGAACGGTGTCCGACGCGGCGGGAAACAGCGGCACGATGTGGTCCTCGGCAGACCCCGACACGGCAGTTGACGCACCCGCGAAGGCCATGCAGAGGGGAGTGCAGGCGCGGAGAAAACACTGCCGCAGGAGAGCCGCGGTCGGCGGCGCGGCGGTGGCCAACCGGTTTCGGCTGATCATCATCTCCCTCCTTGCGACCTGTCGGCAGGCCGCCGAGACGGGCGATCACGGGGTTCCGGAAACCCTATATGCCGTGGTGTCGGACCCGTCTTACTCAGCTAGCGCGATGTCAACCCTCGATTATTTCCCGTTGGGACGGAAATGCAACCCCGGCAGGTGGCCTTCGGCGGCAATCAAGGCGCTTCGGCGAACTTCGCCTCGGTGCGGTGGTAGTTCTCCTGGCCGGGATTGGCGGCCATGATCCGGCGCCACTCGTCGGAACCGAAGACCGCGGCCATCACGCGATGGCGTGTTCGAAGTCGAGGTCGACCGACGCCAGAATGCGTGCCTTCGTCTGCGCGTAGGCCCACGGATCCAGACCGGCCAATTCGTTGAAGAACGGCTTCGCCGCAAGGCGCAGGTCGGCGCCCGCCGGATAGACCCGGTGAACCAGCCCGCAGGCTTCGGCGGTTGGACCGTCCATGGTTTCGCCCAGGTAGGCGATCGGGGTGACGACGGAGTGGTTGACCAGTCGGGGCAGCTTGTACGACCAGCCTTCCGCCGCCCAGAGCGCCCGGTGGATGCGCGGGTCGCCGTAGTTCACGTCCTCGGTGGCGAGCCTGAAATCGCAGGACAGGCTGTAGTCGTAGCCGGAACCCAGGGCGTGGCCGTGCAGCAGCACGACCGTCGGCTTGGGACAGGCCCGGAGCTCGGCGGCGGACTCGAGCAGGAACGCGGGACCGGTGCCGAGGTCGAGATCGACTCGGCGCTCCGCCATCGGATCTTCGCCCAATGGAGCGTCTGCCGTCAGGTCGTCTCCTGCGCAGAATGCGCGGCCTTCGCCGGAAAGCACCAGGACGCGCACGGACTCGTCCGCAGCAACGGCTTCAACGGCCCGCTTGATGCGTAGGTGCTGGTCGAGATCCAGCGCGTTGAGCTTCTGCGGGCGGTTGAGGATCAGGTGGCGAACCGGGCCTTCATCCCGAATCGCCAACGACGTGTCATCGCTCATCGGCCCTTGAACTCCGGCGGCCGGCGCTCCCGCCAGGCCTTCATTCCCTCCAGCCGGTCCTCGATGACGTGGGTTTGGCGAACGCCGAGTGAATGCACCATGGCGGCGTCGAAGGGCAGGTCGAGTTGGGGCAGCACCTGGAGCTTGTGAACCTCCCAGGCGCGCGTCGGCAGCTTGGCGATTTCCTCGGCGAGTTCGATTGCCCTGGCGTCGAACGACTCGACATCCGCGACTTCGTGAACGAGTTGGATCCGTTTCGCCTCCTCGGCGGTAAGGATCTCGCCCAGCAACAGGATCCGCATCGCCTGGGACTGGCCGATCAGCTTCGGCAGCAGGTAGGCGATGCCCGTCGCAGCAGCGCGGCCTTGGCGAATGCGCGGGTCGCCGATCCGCGCCGTCGCCGACGCGAGGCGGATGTCGCAGACGCACGCCAGATCGAATGCGAGTCCCAGGACCTCGCCGTGCATCAGTGCCAGTGTCGGTTTCATGAATGCCCGTATCGCTTTGATCGCGTCCTGTTCCGGCAATGGCCCGGGTCCGTGAGTTCCCTTCGGGTGTCGATGCGAGAGCCGCGCCGGCCACTCGCCCATGTTCGTCCAGTCGTCGCCCCCGCTGCGGCAATCCAGGACCAGTGCGCGGAGGCTGGAGTCCCGGGCCGCGTCGTTCACCGCATTGCGCAGGGTCTCGAGCATGGCGAAGTCGATCAGCCGTCCGCCGAAGCTGATCCTGGTCACCCCTCCGGCCGTGCGAATGTCGAGCATCCTTCTTCCCTTCGTCAATGTCCGTGGGCATGATACGGGAGTCCCGTGGATGTCGACGGAGGTCGAATTGCGTCGTTGCTTCTTTGTGTTGCTCCTCGCGGCCTTGGCGGGATGCGCGACGGCCAAGCGCGGACCGACGGAGACGTTCGAGGTCCGTTCATCTCCTTCCGGTGCGTCGGTTACGTCGACCAGTGGCTGGGAGTGCGTCACGCCTTGCGTCGTCAAGGTCGCCCGGCGTGGTGATTTCGTAGTGACCGTCCGCAAGGACGGCTACGTCACGCAGACGTTCACGATCAAGTCGGTGCCGATCCAGGTCCAACAGAAAGGGCTCAGGGACCGTGTCGTCGTCGGGGAGACCGGGTACATCGGTCGAGTCACCGATTGGGCCAGCGGTGCCAATCTCGAGCACCAACCGAATCCCCTAGAGGTCGAACTCGAACCCGAATAGCTCTTGGAGACCGTCGGGATTCCTACGATGCGCGCAACGCCGCGATGCGCGCGTCCAGCGGCGGGTGCGAGGCGAACAGGGCCCTCAGGCCTCGCCGGACGCCGCTCGAGATGCCGAATGCCGCCATGGATTCCGGCATCGTGTCGGGCATGCCACTCGTCGCCTTCAGGCGTTCCAGCGCGGCGATCATGTTGTTCCGTCCGGCGAGTCGGGCGCCTTGGGCGTCGGCCCGGAACTCGCGTTGCCTGGAGAACCACATGACGACGATGCTCGCGAGTATCCCGAGCACGATCTGGGCGACGATGGTGGTGACGAAATAGCCGATGCCGATACCTTCCTCGTTGCGCAGTACCACCCGGTCGACCGCGAAGCCAATGATCCGGGCAAGGAACAGCACGAAGGTGTTCAGGACGCCTTGGATCAGCGTCAGGGTGAGCATGTCGCCGTTGGCGACGTGGCCGATTTCGTGACCTAGCACGGCTTCGACCTCGTTCTCGCACATCGAGTCGAGCAGGCCGGTGCTGACGGCGACCAGCGCCTTGTTCCGGGAGGCGCCGGTGGCGAAGGCGTTGGGCTGGGGCGATGGGAATACCGCGACCTCCGGCATGGCGATCCCGGCCGCGGCCGACTGGCGGGCCACGGTATCGAGCAGCCAGCGTTCGGCGGCGTTGCGGGGTGCGTCGATGACCGCGGCCCCGGTCGCCCGCTTGGCCATCCACTTGGAAAGCGCCAGGGAGACGAATGCACCGCCGAAACCGAACAGGGCGCAGAACAGCAGCATGCCGGCTGGGTCGAAGCCGTTCGCCACCAACGCATCGGTGATGCCGAAAAGGCTGAACGCGAGGCTGGCCACGGTCAGGATGGCGATGTTGGTCAGGAGAAAGAGTGCTACGCGTTTCATGGTGCGACCTCGTTGGCGACATGCCTATTGACACTTTATGGCGTCGCTCGTTCCCGATCACAAGGGGAACGACGGCCCAATTCCGACAGTGCGAGGGCGAGGTCGTCGGGTGTATTGATGTTTAGGAAGCCGTCGACGGGGAAAGCAACCTCGTCGACATTACGGGCGACCAGCCAGCGGTGGACGGCGCGTCCACCGGTCCCATAGAACTCGGCGAGCGACGCCGCCTGCGATTGGTCGAGGAGCATGGCCAGGTTCTGCCGGTGTCCGCCGGCGGAGACAACAGCCGCCCCGTGCTCCCGGCAGGACGGGGCCAAGGCCTGGACAAGGTTCGAAGGAAGGAACGGCGTGTCCGCCGGTGTGGTGAGCGTCCAGGGCGTTTCCACTACGGCCAGGGCGGAGACGATGCCCGCGAGGGGTCCCTGGTCAGGCTCGTGGTCGACGACGACCGGGTAGCCGAATCCGGCGTAGTGCGCAAAACCGCGTCCGACAGACAGCACGATCGAGTCGACCTGGGGTTCCAGCCGCGCGATCACGTGGGCAAGGAGCGACTTGCCGCCCAGGTCGGCCAGGGGTTTTTCTATCCCGCCGAGCCGCGTCGCGCGACCTCCGCAGAGGATGACGGCGGTGATGCCGGGCAGTTCGGTTGGGTCAGACGATGCGCTGCGGCGCGACATAGACGTTGAAGGTGTCTGCCTTCAGGAATCCGACCAGGGTAATCCCGAGTTCCTCGGCGAGTTCGACGGCCAGGCTGGACGGCGGGCCCACTGCGGCGACGAATGCGGCACGGGTCATGGCAGCCTTCTGGATCAACTCGAAGCTGGCGCGGCCGGAGAGCAGGACACCGAGACCGGCGAGCGGCCGAGACTCCTCGAGGTAGGAACCGATCAGCTTGTCCAAGGCATTGTGGCGTCCGACATCCTCTCGAAGGCGTCGGATTCGCCCCTGGGCATCGAAACAGGCCGATGCGTGGAGCCCGCCCGTGCGGTCGAACTCGGTTTGGCTCGCGCGTAGCGCCTCGGGTAGTCGGTGGAGGTCGGCGGCGGCGATCTCGAAGGCGTCGCGTTCCCCCTCGGGCAATTGGATGCGAACCGCATTGAGCGATGCCTTGCCGCAAACGCCGCAGCTCGAGGACGTGAAGAAATGCCGCACGAGGTTCGCGGCATCGAAACGGACTTGGTCTGCGAGGGTCACTTTGACCACGTTGTAGAGGCCCTTGTCGGGACTCGGCGAACCGGAGTACTCGACACGGACGATGTCGGCGTGGCTGCGAATCACCCCTTCGGTATAGAGGAACCCGATTGCGAGGTCGAGGTCATCGCCGGGGGTCCGCATGGTGACCGAAATGCTCTGCTCCATGGTTTCTTCCCCGGTCCCGAGACCAAGCCGGATCTCCATCGGCTCCTCGACGGTGACCAGATCGGTCGATTCGTCGGTGTCGCGCCCGTGAAAGGACACGTCGACACGCAGGCTCTGCGCCGGCGCCGCTGGCATGGATCGGTCGGACTCGACGGTCGCCACGGGTCCCGGGCGGATGGCTTCAGCTACCCGCTGCCGCCAAGGCCTCGGCCTGGTTCCGGGCGCGTTCCGCGAACTGATCCTGCCACTCGGAACGGTGGTTCGCCGGTCTCACTTCCACCGCCGTCACCTTGTATTCCGGGCAGTTCGTGGCCCAGTCCGACAACTCGGTGGTCACCACGTTGGTACCCGTCTCGGGATGGTGGAAGGTCGTGTAGACCACGCCTGGCACAACGCGGGTCGTGACCTTTGCCCGAAGCGTGATTTCCCCGATGCGACTGGTGACCGAGACCCAGTCGTCGGTACGCACGCCGCAGGTCTCGGCATCCGCTGGGTGGATCTCCAGAACGTCCTCGTCGAGCCACTCCACGTTGTTCGTACGCCGGGTCTGGGCACCCACGTTGTACTGGGTGAGGATCCGTCCCGTGGTCAAGAGGAGCGGGAATTTCCGGTTCGCCCGTTCGGGCGTCGGCTGGTACTCGGTCAGGACAAAGAGGCCCTTGCCGCGCACGAACTGCTCCTCGTGCATCACGGGTGTGCCGGTGGGCGCCTGCTCGTTGCACGGCCACTGTACGCTGCCTTCGCGGTCCAGGAGGTCGAAGGTGACACCGGCGAAGATCGGGGTGAGCTCCGCGATTTCCGCGAGGATCTCCTCCACCGACGAGTAGTCCATCGGATAGCCCATGGCGTTCGCCAGTGCCTGGGTCGCCTGCCACTCCTGCATGCCAGCCTTGGACGGCATCACGGCGCGAACCCGGTTGATGCGACGCTCGGCATTCACGAAGGTGCCGTCCTTCTCGAGGAACGACGAACCGGGCAGGAAGACGTGCGCGAATTTGGCGGTCTCGTTCAGGAACAGATCCTGGACAACGACGCACTCCATGGATCCGAGCGCTGCCTCCACGTGCTGGGTGTTCGGATCGGACTGGGCGATGTCCTCGCCCTGGATGTAGATGCCCTTGTAGGTTCCCGCGCAGGCCTCGTCCAGCATGTTCGGAATCCGGTGCCCCGGCTCGGCATCGAGTTCGACCTTCCAGTGCGCGGTGAATTCGGCGCGGACGGCATCGTCGGCCACCGGCCGGTAGCCCGAGAATTCGTGGGGGAACGACCCGACGTCGCACGAGCCCTGGACGTTGTTCTGGCCGCGCAGCGGGTTCACGCCGACGCCGGGGCGTCCGATATTGCCCGTGGCCATGGCGAGGTTGGCCATGGCCATGACCATGGTGGAACCCTGGCTGTGCTCGGTGACGCCGAGGCCGTAGTAGATCGCGGCGTTGCGGGCGGTCGCGTAGAGACGGGCCGCGGCGCGGATGTCCTCCGCAGGCACGCCGAGAATGTCGGCGACGCTCTCCGGCGAGTTCGCCGGGTCCCGGGCGAATTCGAGCCAGTCCCGGAACGACTCGGTGTCGCAGCGGTCTTCGACGAAGTCGTGGTCGATCAGGTCCTCCGTGGCCACGACATGGGCGAAGGCGTTCATCAGCGGCACGTTGGTGCCGGGCTGTAGGGCCAGGTGGTGCGTCGCCTCGATGTGCGGCGTACGCACGAGGTCGATCCGACGCGGATCGCAGATCACGAGTTCGGCGCCCTCTCTTAGGCGCCGCTTCATCTGCGAGGCGAACACCGGGTGCCCTTCGGTGGGATTGGCGCCGATAACGACGATGACGTCCGCGTCCGCCACCGAGTCGAAGTTCTGTGTCCCGGCCGAAGTGCCGTAGGTCTGGCGGAGTCCGTAGCCGGTGGGGGAGTGGCACACCCGGGCGCAGGTATCGACGTTGTTGTTGCCGAACGCCGCGCGCACCATCTTCTGCACCACCCAAACCTCCTCGTTGGTGCAGCGGGAAGAGGTGATGCCGCCGATCGATGTTCGGCCGTACTTGTCCTGGAGACCCTTCAATCGCTTCGCGGCGTAGTCGATGGCCTCGTCCCAGCCCACCTCCCGCCAGGGATCGCCGATGGATTCCCGGATCATCGGCGTCGTGATCCGTTCCCGATGGTTGGCGTAGCCCCAGGCGAAACGGCCCTTGACGCAGGAATGCCCGTGGTTCGCCTTGCCGTCCTTGTGCGGCACCATGCGGACCACCACGTCGCCCTTGACCTCGGCCCGGAACGAGCAGCCGACGCCGCAGTAGGCGCAGGTGGTGTCCACGCTGCGGTCCGGTACGCCGTGATCCACGACCGACTTCTCGATCAAGGTGGCCGTCGGGCAGGCCTGCACGCAGGCACCGCAGGACACGCATTCGGAATCGAAAAACGTGTCATCGCTGGTCGCCACCTTGGAACCGAAGCCGCGCCCGTCGATGGTCAGCGCGAAGGTTCCCTGAACCTCGTCGCAGGCGCGTACGCAGCGGGAACAGACGATGCATTTCGACGGGTCGAATTGGAAATACGGGTTGGAGGTGTCGGTCACCGCGTCCAGGTGGTTGGCGCCGTCGTCGTAGCGGACATCCCGCAGACCCACGGCGCCGGCGACGGTTTCCAGTTCGCAGTCGCCGTTGGCGGGACAGGTCAGGCAGTCCAGCGGGTGGTCGGATATGTAGAGTTCCATCACCCCCCGGCGGACCCGTGCGACCTGCTCGGTCTGGGTGCGGACGACCATTCCCTCCTGGACGGGTTCGGTACAGGAAGCGATGAGACCCCGGCGATCCTCCACCTCCACCAGGCACACCCGGCAGGAACCGAACGCTTTCAGGTTGTCGGTGGCGCAGAGCTTGGGGATGTCGAGGCCGGCCTCCCGGGCGGCGCGCATGATCGAAGTGCCGGCGGCGACCCGGATGGGTGCGCCGTCGATCGTGACGTCGACGTATTCGACGCCGTTGGAAACCGGCGTGGCGCCGTTGCCGTTGGCATCCAGTCGCCGCGCCGGCTCGGCGTAGCGCACCACCGGCGGGGTGCCGAAATCGGGGACCGAAATAGTCATCGCCGGAAGTCCTCCGGGAACCGCTTGATCGCACTCATCACCGGAATGGGCGTCATGCCGCCCATCTGGCACAGGCTCGCGGTCTCCATCACCTCGCAAAGGTCTTCAATAATAGTCAATTTCTGCTCGACATCGCGACCTTCGATAATCCCGCTCATGGTTTCCTTGCCGCGCACCGAACCGAGCCGGCACGGCATGCATTTGCCGCATGATTCGACCTCGCAGAACTCGAACGCGTAATGCGCCTGGCGGGCCAGATCGACCGTGTCGTCGAACACCACGATGCCGCCATGACCGATGCCGGCGCCCAGTTCCGCAATGGCCTCGTAGGTGAGGGGCGTATCGAACTCGTCGTGCGAAAGATAGGCGCCGAGCGGCCCGCCGATTTGGACCGTCCGGATCGGTCGACCGCTGCGCGTGCCGCCGCCGAAGCCGTTCACGATCTCGTCGATGGTGATCCCGAACGGCACCTCGATCAGGCCACCGCGCTGGACGTTGCCCGCTAGCTGGAAGGCCATCGTGCCCGTGGATCGCCCCACGCCCATATCGGCGTACCAAGCGCCACTGTGCTTCATGATCGCGGGCACGGCGGCAAAGGAAATGACGTTGTGAACCAGGGTCGGTGCGCCGAACAGGCCGCTGATGGCGGGAACAGGGGGCTTGACGCGAATCTCGCCGCGCTTGCCTTCGAGGCTCTCGAGCAGCGAGGTCTCCTCGCCGCAGATGTAGGCGCCGGCACCGATGAAGAGTTCGACGTCGAAGGCCTTGCCGCTGCCTAGAATGTCCGTGCCGAGTAAGTCGTCGGCGTAGGCGTTGCCCAAGGCGGCTTGGAAGATGTCGGCGGCGATGGGGTATTCGGAACGCAGGTACACGTACCCCTTCGTCGCGCCGGTGGCCAGGCCGGCGATGGTCATCCCTTCGATCAGACGGTAGGGGTCGCCCTCCATGAGAATCCGGTCCGCGAATGTGCCGGAATCGCCCTCGTCGGCATTGCACACGATGTACTTCTGCTCGCCGGGTGTATCGAACACGGTGCGCCACTTGATGTGGGCGGGGAACCCCGCACCGCCGCGGCCGCGTAGGCCGGACGTTTCGATCTCGGCGATCAGGGACCCGGCATCGCGTTCCAGGCACTCCTCGAGGACCGTGGTCTTCGGGAGTTCGAGCGGATGGGACGTGCCGGCGCGGTCAAAGACCGCCCGGGTTTGGCGGTGCAGGTAGTCGATCTCGGAGACCTCGCCCAGGCATTTTGCGTGTCGCTCCTGCTGTTGGACGATGCCTGGAACATCGGTGGCCGCAACGTTGCCGAACGCGAGGCGTGCGCCGTCGTGCTCGACTTCCATCGTCGGCTCTGCCCAGCACATTCCCCTTGAACCGTTGCGAACCATCGCAGCACCCGTGTCTGCGACGGCGGCAGCCACGGCATCGGCGCCGGCGGCGACCGCTGCGGTATCGAGGGGCACGAAGGCGGTGGTCATGCCGGAATCTGCTCGGCCAGATCGCACAGATCGGCCCGGGCCAGCGGGCGTCCGTTGATCATCATCGAGGGTGCTTGCGCGCAAAGGCCCAGGCAGTAGACGGCGTCGAGCGACACGGCGTCCGTCGCCTCGCCAAGCTTGACGCCAAGGTGTGTCTCGACGCGCTTGGTGAGCTCCCGCGCACCCACGGACTGGCAGGCCTCCGCTTGGCACACGCGCACCTGCACGGATGGCTGGGGCTTCGTTTTCAGGTCGTGATAGAAGGACACGATGCCGCGCACCTCCGCACGGCTTAGGTTGAACACCTCGGCGACATCGTGCTCTTGGGTTCGGCTGACGTACCCGAAGCGCCGCACGATTTGCCGAAGCGCAATGAGTACGCCGCCCACCCGGTCGCGGTGTTGCGCGGCGATCTCGCGTGCCGAGGCGTCGGATTTGGACTCGATTTCGACCATGTGTCGATGTTAGCAGCGTTGCAGCGAGCGCAACGAACAACTGACGCGGATCCCAGGTCGCCTTCCGTGCTTCGCTTGACCGCGGATGAAGGTCGACCTACCGTGATCGGCTACGTCACCGTGCCGCGCGCCGTGGTCCGATGGACGTGTGGCTGGGATCCGGTGGAGGATAAGTTCCGGTGCGGCCCGGAGATCGTCATTGTCTGGGTGCGGGTACCGGTGGAGATCACCGACCGATGGCGTGTGGACGGCGAGCATTGGGAAGACCTGGGTGGCGGTCCGTGCGTCCGGTATACGTCCTGGTGGACTGTGCATGGTTGGATTCGTTCAACTTGCTCGGCGACTGAGGAGAAACCACACATGAGAACCATCATCACTCTAATCGCGGCGCTGGCGGCGCTGGTCACGCACGCGGCACAACCTGCCGATCCCGCGGCCGATGCTGTGCGCAACGCCGTCCTGCAGGCCGAAGGCGACGGGAGGCGTGTCCATCACGTCACGGTGGAAGCGAAACTGGACGAGGCGGAACGCCAAGCGTTCGTGCGCTTCGCGACCACCATGATCGAGGAAGCGGCACTGCTCCCGTAGAGATTGAACCTCCCGGCCCGGCACGACTCGTCAACACGCACCACTTCCATTCAGCCGGGCCGGGAGTTTTCTCAACCGGTTCCGTTTGCGTCCCTCGCTGCGCGCGCAGGGCGTTTCTCGGGGGGCGGTTGCGTTTCAGATCACGCGCCACCATGGTGCCGCGAGCACATCCGGCGCAAGCCACTCGACCGTCTCGCCGTCGTGCAGCAGCAACCCGGCCCGTGACTTGCCGGGGTATTCCTTGCGGAACGTGCGCAGCCGGACGGTGTCGCGCAGGCGGGGATTGGAAGTTGCCTTGACCTCGATCGGCAGCAACGCGTCGGGGGTCTCGATCACGAAGTCCACCTCGTCGCCGGTGGTCGTACGCCAATACGAGACCTCGGCGGGGTCTGACCGGGTGTCCCGCCAGGTCAGTAGGTCGCACAAGACCAGGTTTTCGAGGTGCGCTGGTGCGGGATCGGTGGCTGCGATCCGCAGGGCGAGGCCGGTGTCGCACCAAAACAGCTTCGGCGACTTGACCAACCGTTTCGTCTTGTTGACGGCGTAGGCTGGCAACCGGACCAGCAAGTACGACACCTCGAGCAGGTTGAGGTATCGGTGGACGGTCGGTTGGGGAATCGACGTGTCTCGACCCATTTCGGTCTGATTGACGACTTGGCCGATGCGTAGGCAGGCGATACGAACCAGCCTTCGGAAGTCGACCAACGAGGCGACAGACGACAGCGTCGCGAGGTCTCGTTCGAGGTAGGTTTGTATGTAGCCGTCGAACCAGATGGATCGCCGAGAGTCGGCTTCGATGTGGACGGCAGGGTCCGGAAAGCCTCCTCGACGCACGGCAGTGCGCCAGTCCTCCGGGTACGCCGGCTGGCCGGCTACCACCTCCTGCCAAGCGACATCCGGTGTGGACAGCAGATCCTCCCAAACGCCTGCTCGCCCGAGGCCGAGTTGCTCGCGTCGTGTCATTGGCCAAAGCGTCAGATAGCTGGCCCGGCCCGCGAGGGACTCCGAAACGCGCGCCATGAGCGCCAGGTTCGCGGAACCCGTGAGCAGGAACCGACCGGGCGTTCGGTGGTTGTCGACGTGTCCTTTGATCGCGCGCAGAAGATTGGGCGCCCGTTGAATCTCGTCCAGCGTGATCGGGCCGGGTGCGCCGAGCAGGCTGTCGGGATCGCGTTCGGCGGCATCGAACGTGTCGAGATCGTCGAGTGAGATGAACCGGCGCGGACCGGGGGCAAGGCGTTGGGCCAGCGTGCTCTTACCCGTCTGACGGGCTCCAGTCACGACGACGACGGGCATCACCTCGAGGTGAGCATCGAGTTGCGCCTGAACGGCCCGTGGAATGAAATCATTCATGAGTCGAATGATAATCATTCACTTCGTGAATGAAAATGAGTTACGAAGGACTACCCACGCACGGGGACGCCGGTCCGACGCCCGCCAAAAACGGGTGAAGTACCGTGGTGACGCCGTTGACGACTGCAACGTCGATTCCTATGTTCTTGCCCCGAACGAGCACTGCGGGCTAAGTGCCCGATGTTGTTCGCCGAACATAAACTGAACGCCAAATCGCCGAGGAGATTGGTGCCGCCAAGGGGCTCTGCGCGGAGCCCCGGCGGTCGTCTTCCGTTCATCGGCGACCGCCGCTATAACGGCGAAGGAATCTCCAGTTGCTCCATGACGCCGTTGAACCACTGGATGACTTCCGGGTGGTACGGGATGCCGTTCGCGCGCCGGTCGATCTGCGCTTCGTGTTCGGGGAAGCCCGCGTAGACGACCCGCGACTCGCCCGTGGCCGGTTTGCAGTCGAGGATCGAACGCAGGTAGGCATCCATGTCCGCTTTGAACACGTCGACATCGGCGAACGCTGCCACGTTGTAGGCCATGAAGTAGTGCCCGGAGCCTTGGCGCCGATGCGGACCCGCTCCCGTTCCCGGCAGCGCCTTGCAGAGAATCTCGACGAGCATCGACAGGCCGAAGCCCTTGTGCGACCCGATCTCCCGGGTTCCGCCCAGGGGCAGCATCAGGTAGCGGTCTGGCACGTCGACCTCGTCCATGACCGGCGCGCCGTCGGCGTCGGTGATCCAGCCGGGCAGGACTTTATTGCCGAGGCGTCTCAAGAGCTGGATCTTGTTCCCGGCGACGGAACTCATCGAGGCGTCGAAGATGAACGGCGGCTCGTTCTTCGACGGGGCAGCGATGCCTAGCGGGTTCAGCCCCAGCAGCGGTTCGGCCCCCTGGGTGGGTGCCACCTGCAGACCGCCGGATGTCATGGACACGCCGACCATGTCGTATTCGAGGGCTAAGTGGGCGTAGTAGGCCGCTGCGCCGTAGTGACCGCTGTTGAAGGCCGTCACAACCGCGACGCCGTTGTCCTTGGCTCGCTCGCAGGCGAGCTGCATCAGTTCCTTGCCTTGCCCCAAGCCGAGGCCCCGATCGCCGTCCACCGAGACTGCGGCAGGGAAGTCCCGCACCCGGTTCATGGAAGGTGTCGGATTGATGTAGCCGCCCTTCAGACCGGCGACGTAGGCGCGCATCATGTTGCTGACGCCGTGGGAGTCGATACCGCGCACGTCCGCGTAGATCAACGGATCCGCGCACTTCGCGGCATCCGATTCAGTCATGCCGAGGGCCGTGAAGATGCTCTCCACGACTTGGCGCATGGTCGAATGGGGCACGCGTACCGCGATGTCCGAGGGAACCTTGAACCGTTCGAGCATCCGGGTCTTCCTCCTGGCGCGGGCGGCTGGGCGAAGCGCGTAAGCATAGACAGAAAGTGGCGATTGGGCACGGCTGCGAATCCGCGCGAGTGGAGGCCCTAGCAGTTCCCGATCAAGCAACCAGCGTCGTATACGTTACAAGCGCCACGGCTACAGGCATTAAGCACCAATTAGCAGTCTTCAGCCGGCGGTTCGCCCGGCTGAAGAGGTCCGTATCTCCTGCCAAACGGAATTGCCGACGCCAGTGGTAGGTCAACACCGCGCCGGCAAGACCAAGCGCTGCGGCTGACTCGAACAGTGGGGTTGCGTCCGGGAGGCACCACTGCCCAAGAGCAAGAAACCCCAACGACGCGACGATCCCACCGCCGAGACCGTCCATGATTTCGTCCACGAGGTTTCCGACGGGTCGTTTTGACGGGCGAATCGGGGCGAGGACGATGCCAAGCCCAACGCATGTAATAGACGCACAGACGAATGCGCCATTCGATGTAGTCAGGTTCAGGTACTCCACTTCCACCGTCGTATTCCGTCGCGTTGTTAGCATAGTGCATCCAGCTTCGAAGGAGAGTCCGAGATGAAGGAAAACTCGAGCTTGGGCCGGAAGCCACTGTTCGCCATGTTGCCGCCGGT